>CAUZVF010000386.1:0-5956 GCA_963582955.1 Planctomycetota bacterium | reverse complement strand
GGCGTGCTTCCTGCAGCAGATAGCCTTCCGGGTCTTCTTCGTTCTCGGCCTGCATTGCTCCGTGCAGCGAGAAATACGCCGCGTCAGCCGCGCCGGCTTCGGCCAGCCCACCGAGGAATTCTCGGGACAGCCGATTGAATCCGTCGGCCGTCAGAACTCCGCCGGACGTATTCGAACTCGCGCCAAACGTGGGGACGACGTCGACGTTGTTTTCCGCGTCGAAAACACTCAACGCGCCGCCGACTTCTTCACCAACACCGCGATGATAGTCGAATAATGCAAAGCCTCGCGCCACTCGAAAATCTTCGTAATGACTCGGTACGGGATTAAACGTTGAGATTTCCTGCTTGCATTCCGCAACCATGATTCGCGGCATCAGTTGGTCTCCGAAGAATTGGCTCCCATCGAATTCATGATTCGACGAAGGATTCTCATTGGCATGCACTGCCATGCGTTGAATAAACTTCGCTTGAATTCAACCGTTTTACCTCACAGTATACCGGCAAGATTTGTAGCAAGAAACGGGTGGGACCACGGTTCTTGCGTTTCTAGAATGCGTGCATGAACGATTACAAACGAATTACACGTGTCATTCAGTATCTGGACAACCATTATACCGAGCAGCCGGACTTGGAAACGCTCGCTCGGCATTCGGGGCTGAGCCGGTATCATTTTCATCGGTTGTTTTCGCGTTGGGCCGGCATCACTCCGAAAGAGTTTGTGCAGTATCTGACACTGTCGCATGCTAAGCAACTGCTGCGTCGTGGCGACAGTGTCTTGGATACCTCGCTTGCGTCCGGGCTTTCCGGTCCCGGCCGTTTGCACGATCTTTGCGTGAATTTGGCAACCGCTTCTCCGGGGAAAGTCAAGTCCGGGGGCGCTGGTTGGACGATCACGTCTGGCTTCGCGGACTCGCCCTTTGGCACTTGTCTCGTCGGTGAAAGTCCGCGCGGCATTTGCCACTTGTCATTCGTTGAAACGACCAGCCGGCACAATGCGAAGTCGTCGATTCAAAAAGACTGGCCGAATGCCAAGATCGCGTGGGACAACGCGGCGGCTTCAAGGCTGGCTAGTTCGCTGTTTCAACGAAACAACGCCGCCACGCAGCCGGTGATACGTGCATTGGTCCGGGGCACGGAATTTCAAGTGCGAGTGTGGCGGGCGTTGTTGGATGTCCCGCATGGCGCGCTGGTCAGTTACGGCCACATCGCCGACGCAATCGGCAGCCCACAGTCCGCCCGTGCCGTGGGAACGGCCGTCGGAGCGAATCGATTGGCGTATCTGATCCCCTGCCATCGAGTGATTCGAGAAACAGGCGTTTTTGGAAATTACCGCTGGGGAGCCGAACGCAAACGTGCCATCGCGGCCTGGGAATCCGCGGCCGGCACGGTCGCCAATGATCGCAACCAATGACGAGAAGTGATACAATTTTGGACAAGAACAGCATGCTCACATTTTTGATAATCAACGCACGTTCTCATCGAATGAACCAGTCTGGAAAGGTCTCGTTATGAAAGCCACTTGCCGAATATTCGCCGCCGTCTGCGCCCTGACGTTGGTCGCGGGGCTGATCGTTCAGGAAAAACCAATCGATGCCGCAACCAAGAAACCCGGCGTGAAGCAATACCTGGCCAACACTCAAACCGGAAACCTGACCTTCAAGGGAATGGGACGGATGAGCTTCGGTCCTGACGGTTTGCTGTTGATTGCCGACGCCAGTCCGGCGTCGGTTGTTGCGATCGATACGGGCGACGTTGGTCCCGCCGAAAAGCTTGCGGATCCCATCCGCAACATCGAAGAATTGGTCGCGAAACGGCTGGGAGCCAAAGCCGGTGGAGCGAGAATCATCGACCTCGCCGTGAATCCCAAGAACGGCCGAATTTATCTTTCAGCACACCGCAAACAGGGTAACCAGTTCGCATTGTTGACGGTGGGTTCGGATGGCAAGCTCGCTAACTTCGATCTTGAGTCCGCGAAGTACGTTCGCGTTCCCATGCCGGACGGCGAAAAGTCGAAAGTTGGACAAATCACGGACGTCGAATTTGCGAAGGACCGCGTTGTGGCGACCGGACAATGCAACGAAGAATTCAATAGCAAGATTTTCTCGATTCCACTGCCGCTGACTCACGGCAAACCGGGCAAAATCTTCAGCGCGAAGACATACCACGTCGCCCATGGTCGATGGGAAACGAAGGCGCCGATTCGGTCATTCGTCCCTTATGAAGAAGATGGCAAGAGTTACATCGTGGGTGCCTTTGCGTGCACGCCGATTGCCAAGTTCCCAATCGACGACGTTCAGCCAGACGCGAAAATCACCGGCACGAGTGTCGTCGAACTGGGTTCCGGTAATATGCCACTCGACATGTTCATATACGAAAAAGACGGTGTGAAGTGGTTGGTCACCAACACCGACCGATTCCACCACAAAAGGCGACCGGTTGGCCCCAGCCAGTGGTGGGGATGCCGCGTGCGAATGGATTATCTGGGAGCCAAAGACGTCAACGAAAAAGCCGTCCGCCGTATTTTTAAGAAACGTAAAGGCCCCGACGGCATCGAAGTCATTGAAGCGCTATTCGGCGCGAAACAAGTCGCCAAGTTGAGCGACTCAGAGATGGTCGTGTTGCGTGACAACAATGGCAAACTCGATTTGGAAGTTGCCGCATTGCCATAGCTGTTCACGATTGGGATCCGAGTACGGAATCAGGGCTCCGGTGATCATTGGAAAACCGGGGCTCTTTCTTTTGAGCGATACGAAACGCATGAGTTCCCTATTTGCCAATCGCGAGAATCTATGTTTTGCGGCGATGAGCCCGTGGATTCCGCGTTTTTGCACAATCAAGGTTTCATCGGTCGCCGCCGTGATACTGCTCGCAGCCATGGGGTGTTCTGATTCAACCGATTCCGCCAATGCGCCCCCCAAGAAGACGACTCAGTCGGAAGTCTCGTGCCATTTTGTGATCGAAGCAGATGTCGCTTTACCGGAACGGATCAAGGTCATCCTGTATTTTAAGGCGACATCACCGTTTGATTTGCGCGAGCTTTTGGATTCCGTTGACATGGAAGAATTGCTTTCACTGCATCTGGTCGAAGCGGCGAGTGTGCGTGTCGATGTCACGACCGAAGAGAAACCCGTTGACACGCCACCAATCTTCGGAAAGTATTTTGTCGAGCAATCCCGCGTTGTGTTTACGCCAGCATTCCCATTGTTGGCGGGGGAAACGTATTTCGTCAGGTTTCAACCTTCGGCAGCGCAACGCTTGTCGCTCTACAAACTCGAACCGATCACAACGCGTCACAGCGTGCCGGGCGGCCCGATAGCCACACGTCCCACCCTGGCGTCGATATTTCCTTCGGCGTCGGTTTTGCCGGCCAATCATCTCAAATTCTATCTTAACTTTTCGGAACCGATGCAGCGCGGTGACATTTTCCAGTACTTCTCGTTGTTTGATTTGACCACGTCGCAAACAGTTCCACGGCCGTTTCGGCATACGGAACTGTGGTCGAACGACAATCGCCGTCTGACGTTGTGGTTTCATCCAGGGCGACAAAAAACCGGAGTGAACCTGAATGTCGAAATCGGCCCCGTGCTGCAGTCCGATCATGAGTATCGGCTGATCGTTTCCGGAGACTGGCAATCCGACCGCGGAAAAGAACTGGGTAAGGATTTTGCGAAGAAATTTCGCGCAGGACGCAAGGACGCGGTCCAACCCAATCCGAAGGCGTGGAAGCTGAATTCCCCAACGGCAACAACACGCGATCCGTTGCTATGCCAATTGGATGAAACGCTGGATTGGGCCTTGTTGCACAGCGGATTCATCGTCGAGCGAATCGACGGCGACGGCATTCGCGTGTCCGGCAATATCGAAGTCAGTGAAAACGAAACCAAGTGGTCCTTCACACCTGATTCGGCGTGGACTGCGGGAAAGTATCGGCTGAGTGTGCAAAACATCATCGAGGATCTCGCGGGAAATAATCTGAGCGAACCCTTCGAAGTCGATGTCAGCAAGCGGAGTTCGTCCGATGCGAACAGCACATCTCAAGACGATGGCTCGACGCACCTTGAATTTACGGTTTTACACGCGTTATCCCGCGAGTCTGACTGACGCTGTCGGTGTTCAAAGAATTCGGATATTTTGCCTGATCCGCATAATGTGAACGTCGAGAGACAGTCGATAACACGCATTAAGAAGTATGCGGCGCAATGTGCGCGGATGCTGTTGTGTGTCATTTCGTCTGATTCCGTCGAATCTGCGTCGAGGTCGAGAAGGAGTTCGAGCCGTGGTAAGGTCGATTTTTCAGTTTTCGCTAGTCTTAATGAGTTTGGGAATCTTCACGCCGATCGCCGGACAGGCTCAGCATTTTTCCAACCATTGTTCGACTTGTTGTCAGACCTGCCAGCAGCCTCGGCCACAATGCGTTTGCACGGCAATTCGGCCCATGGTCGAGACAACGTATCGGCAGCAGCAAGTGGTGACTTACAAAGACGTTGCTCGCACCGAGTACCGTCAACAAGCGTACTACGAGACCGTGCCCGTTACGACATACCAGAACGTGACGGTCGACGAAGGAAGCTATCGGAAAGTGTGGGTTCCCAAGTTGGTGCAGAAACAAGTCCCTAAAACCGGCTATCAGCAACGCCTTAGCTATCGGACCGTGCCGTATCAAGTGACACGACGAGTTCCACGGATTTCGACGCGACTGGTGCCGCAGCAACACGTTCGTTATGTGGCACAACAATATCAAACGGTCATGGCACGTCCTGTTTGCAATACATGCACCGTTTTTTCAACTCCGACAACGGTCTGGGTGCCACCGTATACACTTTCATCAAGGGCATGGGGCACACCCCGGCCGGTTGCGGCAACAAATATCGTGGCAACGATGCCGCCGATATCGGTCAGGCCAAATCGGACGGCTCGGCGAGAACCCAAACTCGCTGACGGGCCGACGCCAGACCCAAAGTTCATGGACATTCCCAAGGCCAACTATGATGCGTGGGAGACTGTCACTCCGAAGACAACATCGTCAAGCGGTGCCTCCCGATTCGGTGACTATGAAGTCGCACCAATGAGCCGACGTCCGGTCGATTCCCGCGGAGCCAGCCGGCGCTCAGGACGGTTTGTCCCAGCTCCGTCAGCCGCAACGGTTTGGCGCAACCGCAACGGAGTCACCCGCCGCTAACTTTCCCTGGCTGTCGGTCAAGTTTGGAACGGCGGAATTTCAGCAACGTTCGTTCCATCGATCATGGCCTGAAGGTGTTGGCTGACGTGATCGACGATGGATTCGATCATGAAGGCCCCAGCTTCCGCCGTGCCTTCCAGCGGTTCCTTGTCTTCTTGATCGCGCATGGCATCGTGACGCACGTTTTCAGGGAAGGCGGCCAGTGCAAACGCCGTTTCAAACTCTTGAGCATGACCGGGCCAACGCTTCGTTTTCAGGTTGGCTTCGGCAACTTCGCTCGGCAGAAAATCCCAGTAACTGTGAAACTGCAGGTTGATTTCCAGCCGTTGCAAGAATTGGCCCCAGATCCCTTCGCATGGGGCGACGTTGCCGCCATGTCCGTTGAGGACCAAGATGTTCTGAAATCCCGCACTGTGCATGCTGCGGATCGCGTCGAACAGCACATTCAGCCAACTTCCCGGCATGGCGCTCAGAGTGCCAATGTGTCGCATGTGATGCTCGCTGATTCCGATATTCATTGCTGGCGCGACGACCACCTGCGGAGCCAACCGTTCGGCCACTGCCGTCGATATGTGCATGCAGCTCCGCCAATCGTGTTCCATCGCCAAGTGTTCCAGATGTTGCTCGGTCGCGGCCACCGGAATAATGCACGCCTTCAGTTCGTTTGACTGCATCCGTTCACGGAATTCGCGCCGTGTGTGCTTGTTGACAAGAACCGCAGGCGTCGGAGAATCTGTCATTTCTATTACCCTCTTTTCTGTGAGATCAGCATTTC
>CAUZVF010000385.1:0-5961 GCA_963582955.1 Planctomycetota bacterium | reverse complement strand
CTCGCGGTTGTAAGCAAACACGCGAATCTTCGCAGCGGCTTTCTGATTGTTCTTCTTCGCCACCGACAATTCAGGAATTGTCGGCATCGTGGGCATTGTTGGCACGAATGACGTTGCCGCCGTCACCAACGTTCCTGTCGCGGGGATTCCGTAACTGATCTCGTGGCTGTCGCTGCCCAACGCGCCGACACGAGCCTCGACAATGTAATCGGCGTCTTCCTGCTGATCCTGCAGCAAACACCGCGCCGCCACCATTTGCTGACGCAGTGAACTAATTATGTAATCGGAATTGACGAATCCGATGCCTTTGATGTTGCGGATGTATTTTGTATCGAAGTAGACTTTTTTTCCCGCCATCGATCGAAAATCGATCGTGGCAACGCTGCGGTCAACAGCATCGGATGTCAAAAGCTGCTCGGTCGCCGAACGGCTCAAAGTTGTGCCGCACCCGCCGGTCAGTGCGGTCAACAGACAGAGCAACCAAATTGAGTTGAGACGGGTCATCATCAAGAAACCAACGCCGGTAGATTGCCGGTCGGTGCTTTGTAGGTCCCGCGAGCCGAGCGGGACGTCGAAATGAATATGTGATCGAACGTCCATAAGACTCGCTCGGCTCGCGAGACCTAACGCTTACGCTTGCAGAACGAAATTTGGCAGGTTTTGAAATTGTGTTGGAGAGGGAGAGGGAGGGGCGAGAGCGGGAAGTATAGCGAAACAGCACCGGCTACCAAATGCCGATCGGCACTGACAGACCGAAACATTGTCCAGAATAAAGACGCCAAACGTGCCAAATAAGAAAGCCGGGTAATTTGACGAAACTACAGAGAACCAGTTAAACGCGGTGGATACTAATTTCGACCACGTAACTGACCGGAACAACGCCCTTGACGGCTTGGTTGGCGGCTTGGTTGGCGGCTTGCTGAGCGATCTGCGCGTTGTGTTCCGCCGCACGAGCCAGTTCTTGGTAACCGCTCTTGCGGTAGCATTCACTCAAGGACACCCAAACGGGCCGTGACTGCGCGACGGGCAGCAGTTCTGTCGCCCGATGCAGTGATTCAACCGCGTCGGAATATCGCTCACGCGCCTTGAATGTCTGACCCGTGAGAAACTGTCGTGCGGCTTCGAATGGGCCGGCATGTTCGATTGCGTCTAATTCTCGTGCGGCGTGATCGGGCATTCCAAGTTCGAGGAAACCTTCAGCCGCCGTTAATTTCTTGATCACTCTGGTTGGACTCATGGTTGACATGTTTTTGCTCCGAACGAAGGGATTCGGACTCGGACCACCTTTGATCAGCAAACAACATGCCATTTTGCGAAACGCAATTCGGAAAACTCACGGAACTACTGTCAAGGTAAAGTGTTACGGCGAAAACAGTCTTGTCTGATGATCCCTCCGGCACTTTCTTATTCATCGATCGACTGCAATTTCTGCATTCCGGTGTCATTCTGACGCCAAGGTTGCACTCGGAGTGATGAGCTACCAAGATGGCGTTTCTCGGCTGATTTCAAGGCGACATCTACAAAACGGGCAACCGCGAACAGGATGGAAATCTCAATGCAAATGAAACAAAACTTGACTCTTCGAAACGGCATTCTGGTTGGAATTCTGGCACTCGCTGCTCTGACAAGACAACCCGCCGCAGCCGCCGATCGGCCCAACATCCTGTTTATTTTCACCGATGACCACGCTTCGCATGCCATCAGTGCTTATGGATCGAAGATCAACAAGACTCCGAATCTCGACCGCATCGCGAATGAGGGGATCCTATTCAACAATTGTTTTTGCACGAATTCGATCTGCGGCCCCAGCCGCGCGGTGATTCAGACGGGCAAACACAGTCATCTCAACGGATTCCGGCAGAATGGAAACAAATTCGATAGCCGCCAACAGACGTTTCCCAAACTGTTGCAGGCGGTCGGATATCAAACGGCTGTCGTTGGCAAGTGGCATCTGGGACATGGCGGCAACAGTGACCCGGCGGGATTCAATTACTGGGAAGTTCTCGTTGGCCAGGGTCCGTATTACAACCCGCCGATGATCCTGAATGGCCGGCGAGTTAAGTACACCGGCTACACGACCGACATCATCACCGATCGCGCGTTGCGATGGTTGAAGGAAGACCGTGATCCCGACAAGCCGTTCATGCTGATGTATCAGCAAAAGGCTCCGCATCGTAATTGGCAACCGGGACCGGAGCACTTGACGATGTACGACGACGTCACGATTCCTGAACCGGACAATTTGTTCGACGATTACAAAGGACGAGGCACAGCGGCGCAAACTCAGGACATGACAATCTCGAAGACAATGACGCCGAACGACCTGAAGCTGGTCTCGCCAAAACGATTCACGGAAGAACAATTGGCCAAATGGAACGCCGCCTACGAGCCGAAGAACAAAGCCTTCCGCGAGGCCAAATTGAAGGGCAAGGAACTCGTGCGGTGGAAATACCAACGGTACATCAAAGACTACCTACGCTGCATCGCGTCGGTCGACGACAACGTTGGCCGCGTACTTGATTACTTGGATGAAACCGGACTGGCCAAGAACACAATCGTGATTTATTCGTCGGATCAGGGATTCTATCTCGGCGATCACGGTTGGTTCGACAAGCGATTCATGTACGAGGAATCGTTCCGCATGCCGTTGATGGCTCGATGGCCGGGTAAGATCAAACCTGGCACGGTCAGCAACGCGTTGTGCCAGAATCTCGATTTGGCCGAAACGTTTCTCGACATCGCCGGCGTCGCGATTCCCAAGGACATGCAGGGAGTCAGCTTGCTTCCGTTATTTAACGGAAAAACCCCCGACAATTGGCGTAAGAGTCTGTATTACCACTATTACGAGTTCTACGGGAATCGCCGAGCCGCTCACTTGGTCCGCCGTCATTACGGAGTGCGAACACAACGCTACAAACTGATGCACTTTTACAATCTCGATGAGTGGGAACTCTTCGATCTCGAAAAGGACCCCCGTGAAATGACGAGCGTCTACGACAATCCGGCGTATGCCAACGTTGCCGCTGACTTGACCACCGAAGTTGCCCGGCTCCAGAAACTCTATCGAGTACCCGACGACAGTGGATCGGTTCCCAAGGTAGTGGACTACTCGAAGATCAAGCCGAAGAAGAAGCCAAAGAACAATTCGAAGAAGAAGAAAAAGCAGAAAACCAATCGTGGCTGACGGCGCAAGACTTCAGGGAGTTTCTCGCGAGCCTCCCGAATTCTTGCGAATCCGGCTACTTCCAATTCGTGAACAATTCGAAACAGTATCTTTACGGGCGATGGTTCGAAATATCCGTGAGGAAAAGAACATGACTCAAAGCAACCCCGAAATCAATCGGCGTGCATTCTTGTGCCGTTCAACAGCCGCAACGATGGCCGTTGGATTCTCGGCTGTTGCCGGAGAAGCTCTCGCGAATACTGACAAAGCAAATGACCGTCCATTGTTCAAACTATCGCTCGCTCAATGGTCGCTGCATCGGACGTTTCGCGGCCAGGGTGGTGAAGAAAGGCGTGACCCACTCGAATTCGCTCAGATCTCGAAAGAGATGGGCATCAACGCCATCGAATACGTCAATCAATTCTTTATGGACAAAGCGAACGATTCCAAGTACTTGAAAGAATTGAAAACGCGGTCCGACGATCACGAAGTGAAGAATCTATTGATCATGTGCGATCGTGAAGGGCGGCTGGGTGACCCCGATAACGCCAAGCGGAAACAAGCCGTCGAAAACCATCACAAATGGGTCGAGGCGGCCAAGACTTTGGGTTGCCATTCGATTCGCGTCAACGCAGCCAGCGCGGGCAGTTATGAAGAGCAACAAAAGCTCGCGGCGGATGGATTGCTGCGTCTGACTGAATTTGGTGCCAAGCACGACATCAGTGTCATTGTCGAAAACCACGGCGGTCTTTCGAGCAATGGGGCTTGGTTGGCCGGCGTGATGAAGATGGTCGATCATCCCGCCTGCGGCACTCTGCCCGACTTCGGCAACTTTGCGATCGACCGCAAAACCAACAAGTGGTACGACCGTTACAAAGGTGTCGCAGAATTGATGCCATACGCCAAAGCGGTCAGCGCCAAGACACATGGTTTCGACACGGATGGAGACGAAGTCTACACTGACTATATACGGATCATGAAAATCGTCCTCGACGCGGGTTATCACGGGTTTGTCGGAATTGAGTACGAAGGTCCGGGCCGTCCAGAACACTTGGAAAAACCGCGAGTCAAACCAGCCAAGCCGCTGAATGAACGCGATGGCATTTTGGCATCGAAGAAACTGCTGCTGAAGGTACGTAAGAAGTTGTCGCGGAAAGCTTAATCAGCAGATTCTTGTCGAATCACACTTGAATCCGACAAATAATCCGCAATCGTTTAACGTAGCCAATAGAAGATTCTGCTACGTGTTTGTCTCCCACTGCGATTGCCTATTCCGTCGTCAATCTTCTGATTGCCGCCTTTCGCTCCGCGAAAGTAGCGCATCTTTCGCGGAGCGAAAGGCGACTCTGAATCCGTCAATCGAAGATTGTGCTGAACTATGCTCTTATTTGTCATCGCCTGTCTCGCATCTTCTTTCGCGGTGTCGCTGCTGGCAACGGCGGCCATGCGAGTTCTTGCGCCGCGATGGGGTTTAGTCGACCAGCCGGCGGCACGGAAGGTCCACGTCATTCCGACGCCGCTCGGCGGCGGAGTTGGGATTTGGTTGGGAGTTGTGGTTCCCATTCTGAGTGGTTTGGGGGCTGCGGTTTTCTATGCCTCGGGTGAGTCAACTCCGGATTGGATTCCCGACGACATCGCTTCGCGTTTCGGCGGCGTTCTGGCGCGATCGTGGCAGATGTTGGGTATCCTCGCGGGCGGAACAATTCTGGCTGGGATGGGTTTGATCGACGATCGAAAGAATCTGCCGTGGCTGCCTCGGCTGGCAGTACAGTTGCTGGTCGCGATTGCTCTGGTCGCGATCGGAATTCGGGCGACCGTTTTCGTTCCGATGCCTTTGCTGGGCGCGGTCATCACGGTCGGTTGGATCATGGTGCTGGTGAACTCGTTCAACTTCCTGGACAACATGGACGGCCTGTCTTCGGGCATCGCCTTGATCGCTTCACTGATGCTCGCCGCAATTTTGTTGACAATGTCGAACGAGCCGCGGTGGCTTGTTGCCGGTGTGTTGTTGGTGCTGGCCGGCTCGTTGGGAGGATTCCTGTGTCACAACTGGCCGCCGGCACGGATTTTCATGGGAGATTCGGGCAGCTACTTCATTGGTTTAATTCTGGCGACAATGACAGTGCTGGGCACTTTTTATACCGAGAACGCTTCCGGCAGACACGTCATTCTGGCTCCATTGTGCATCTTGGCAGTTCCGTTGTACGACTTTGCTTCCGTGATGGTCATTCGTTTGTCCCAAGGCCGCAGCCCATTCCAACCCGACAAGAGCCACTTTTCGCACCGGCTGGTCGAATTGGGATTGAAACCCAGAAATGCCGTGCTGACGATTCATTTGGCAACGTTGACGACCGGAGTCGGCGGACTGCTGTTGTATAAGGTCACCGATTGGACGGCTGCGTTGTTAATCGTCGGCCTGATTCTTTGCGCGCTGGCAATCATCGCCATTTTGGAAACGGTCGGCCGTCGGCAAAACGGGGATTCCTAGAAGAATGAGCCGCAAGCAGCGGAAGCCGAAAGGCCAACAGCGGTCGGTATCGCGACGGGGTGGGGATGCGAACGCAATTCCTGTCTTGGGATTGATTGCCGCGTTGATTGTCGCCCTGCTGATGCTGCGATACTTGGTTCCCGCCGAGTCGGCCGCCGAGGGACACACGTTGTGGATCGTTCAAGGATGGCTGGCTGTCGCACTCTTGTGGTCGGCAAATTGTCTTGTCACACGTCGTTGCTCGATCCGGTTCGGTCGATTCGACGTGGCTGTTTGGTTGCTGGTCATGGCGCATGTTGTCGCGGCGTTG
>CAUZVF010000384.1:0-5965 GCA_963582955.1 Planctomycetota bacterium | reverse complement strand
CTCGAAGTGTTCCAGGAAAAACAGGTACTCGAACGAGATTTCGTCCGCCATCGATCCATAAACGCTTTCGAATGTCGTTCCCTTTTTGTTTAAGAAGTTCAGTCCCAGCGGCCGAAAGCGGGCGCTGTAATTGGGGTTGTAATTCAGCAAATGACACAACGCCCACCGCCACGCGTAATTTTGCCACGAGTCGCCTGTCGTTTCGTTGCTGTTGATGATTTCATTCAGACTCTTCGGCGGACTGTCGTGGATGTACTTGACGACGTACGTGCTGCAATGCACGGCTCTGGGATTCTTGACGCGAAAATACTGTCCCATCTCGGCCATGCCTTCGCTGTACCAGATCGGTCCGGTTCGTCCAAAGGTTAAACGGCAATAGGCATGCACGGCTTCGTGCTGAGGGACTCCACGTTCGGCGATGGCGTACACGATCGAGTCGGCGTCGACGATAACTCCACCCACCGACTGAGTACTCGAAATCGTGACGCCGGCACGCTGCGCAATTTTCGCGACACCGTCCGGATCCATCGACTGAACCGGGAATTTGGACAAATCACGGACTACGTACATTTCAATCACTTTGCGACACGGCTGGCCCCAATACTTTGTGAGGATCGACAGCATCGTCTCCAACCGTTCCAAGAGGTCTTTGGATTCATCGGTTGTCAAATCAGTGTGAATCAAGAAATGCCGCGACTTGAAATCACGTGGGGCCTTGACATCTTCGGGTTTCTCATTCGTCCTCGTCTTCGACTTCCGAGACGACGTCCGCGACCGCGATTTGTTTTTCTTCGAGCCGGTCGGCTTCGATGGTTTCTTAGAGTTCTTCGCGGTCTGCGCCGTCGCCGTCTCGCCGGTCACTTGAAAACAGACGATCGATGCGAGCATCAAAACGACACATGGAAAACGACGTCGATACAACATTGCGACACAATCACAAACAAGACGTAGCATGATGGGTTTCTCCGAGTCGTGCGGAGGATTATACCAAACGGAACACGCCTGTCGCGTTTGTCGTAGGCTCTTGATGGGACTTTCGGCACAGAGCACAAATTTCATCGTTAAGAATTGCGAGCGAAACTTTTTCCACGATCTAATTTCGGTTCGCTTTACGGCCGAAGGCGATGGCTTTGCCAGACATTCGCTATCGCCCGCAGCGAAACGACCGAAATCCAAGATACCAATGCGCCGACTCTTCGTCGCTCTCGTGGGACAAGGCAAAATATACTTCAAGCGGTTAGGAATGACACATTTAATCGTTTAACGGCAAGCCGCAGGCGACGGTTTTTCCGCCACGCAGTCGCCTTCGGCTAGCCGTTAAACGAGCCATTCTTTGCCGCGAGCGGTATAGCCTCGCCATAATTATTTTGTGAATGTTGCCGTCCACTGTGTTGAGTTGATCCGGGAAATGTGTTTGAATAATCGAAAGGGAAGGGATTCAGAAAACACGGTTTCGTTTTGAGGCTTTCTCCGTCTGCGTGCTAAACACAAATGTGTTCGCAAACTCGACAATCTCGAATCGTGTCAGCGTTGCTGATGTTATGGGATTTAACTCAATTTGTTTCTGAAAGGAAAAATCATGCGTAAGTATCTTCTGATGACTTCGGCGATTGCTCTGGCAATAGTAACTGTGTGTGCTGTTAACTCGGCAACCGCCGACAAGGACGAAAAGAAAACCACGAAGAAATTCGAGGCCAAGTGCCCGGTCTCGGGCGGAGCTGCCAAAAAAGAGAGCTTCGTAAAATTCTTGGGCAAGAAGGTCTACTTCTGCTGTGACAATTGTCCAAAAGGCTTCGCGAAGGACAAGAAAAAGTTCGCCAACAAAGCGAAAAACCAATTACTGGCAACAGGGCAGATCGTCCAAGTCGCTTGCCCAATTACTGGTAAGCCGGTTGTTAAGTCCACCGCGATCAAGGTGAATCTCGCCAGCGTCGCGTTCTGCTGTGGCAACTGCAAAGCGAAAGCCGAGAAATCCGATGACCAGCCAAAACTGATCTTCGCCAAACTCACCAAGGGGTTCACGTTGCAAGACAAGTGCCCCGTCAGCGGTAAGGCCATCGACATCACGAAGACGGTCAAGTACAAAGGCAAGAACGTCTACTTCTGCTGTGGCAATTGCCCGGGAGCCTTCGAAAAAGATCCCGATAAATACGCCAAGAAATTGCCGCAACTGAGACAAGGCAAAAAGAAGAAGAGCAAGAAGAAGGAAGCCTAGTCGAAAGTTGCAACTGCCTGTGAATTCAGAGCCTCGGTTTTCGCAAGAAGACCGAGGTTCTTCTTGCGCAAATACGGGTTGAATGACCTGACGCTCAATGTGCGAATCGGTGCCGAGAAAATATACGCCGTGTGTGCACAGTTAAGTGAGTACGGCACCACAACTTGTCACGTTTGTATCGGCACGATTACGATCTATTGTTCGCGATGGTTAGATTGAATTCGATCTGTTGGTGATTTGTGCGGACATGGCAATTCACGGAAAACGTCGTCGTCTGTGTCGTTTTCACGGTTCTCTCAATGAGTTCCGGGCTCTAACAATCCGCGTTTGGGTCTCTCTAACGTTTGGTATCGTGTTAGGTTTTTCAATCGACTCGTATGCGGACAAGACAGACGATTTACCTCCCGTGGCGAATAAAAAGGTCGACTTCGAAACCGACATTCTCCCGATCCTGGCGAAACATTGTCATCGATGTCACGGTCCCAAGAAACGGGAAAGCAACTATCGCTTGGACGTTAAGAAAATCGCTTTGAATGCCGCCGATTTCGGTGAGCCGGCGATCGTTCCGGGCAAGAGCAAAGACAGCCCGCTGATCCATTACGTGTCGGGAACTGATCCTGACATCGTCATGCCTCCGAAGGGCAACCGGCTGGCTGCCAAGCAGGTTGGTTTGCTGAGAGCGTGGATTGACCAGGGTGCAGCTTGGCCACAAGAATTGGCCGGAGATGAAATCGGCGCGTCGTTGAAGGCAGATCGATGGTCCTTACAGCCGGTCAAGCGGCCACGGCCGCCGAAAATGAAATCCGACTTTGTCGCGAATCCCGTCGACGCGTTCATTCTTGCACGATTGTGCGAATCAAAACTCAAACCGTCGAAACGCGCCGGCCGAGCTGTGTTGATTCGGCGGCTCTATCTGGTAATGCATGGTTTGCCGCCGACTCCGGAAGAAGTCGATCGGTTTGTCAATGACTCAGGTGAGAAGGTATACCAGAATCTCGTCCAACGAATTCTCAAGAGTCCACGTTACGGTGAGCGTTGGGCTCAGCATTGGATCGACATCGTGCGGTTTGGCGAAACCGACGGCTTCGAAACGAACCGCGAACGACCCAACGCCTGGCGTTATCGAGATTATGTCATCGCGTCGTTGAATTCGGACAAACCGTACGATCAGTTCATCCGAGAACAGATCGCCGGAGACGCCATCGGAGCCGATGTGGCGACGGGTTTTCTTGTGGCCGGTCCGTTCGACCGTGTGAAGAGTCCTGACATCAACCTGACGCTGATGCAGCGCCAGGACGAATTGGCCGACATGATCAACACGACGGGAACGGCTTTCTTGGGGCTCACGCTAGGTTGCGCAAGATGTCACAATCACAAGTTTGATCCGGTTTCGCAAAAGGACTACTACGCCATCCAAGCGGTTTTTGCCGGCGTGAATCACGGAGACCAAACATTGCCGCTGTCCGCCGAGCGACAGCGGCAGATCGACGAATTGAATCAACGAATCGGACAGCTCGAACATCGGCTGTCACGTTTTCTCGTGCCGGTGACCGCAAGATTCGTCTCGATTGATGATGCCACCATCGCCGGCCCGCAATCTCGTGGGCTCATTCACATCGAAAAGCCGGCCGGGAACGGAACAAATCCCAAAGGCACGGCCCGTGGTGAGCGAGACGACGCGGGATCGGCGAAGCGCACACCCAACATCAGCGGCGGCAGTTACACATGGTGGAAAAACAAACCTGGAGAATTCCTCGCCGCCTACAAGACGTTCGCCAGCGGACGGTTTCGAGTGTGGTTGTCGTGGGGATGCGGCCCGCGATCGCATTCGACTGACGTCGACTACGTACTCGACCGCGACGGGGACCTGGATACGAAGAGTGACCAAACGATCCTCGCGACAATCGATCAACAAAACTTCGCCGACAATTCCGCCAACATCGCTGATAGGCCGTTGTGGAGTGGTTTTCGCGAAACCGGGATCCACGAATTGCAGGCACGTAGTGTCATTGCAATTCGCGGCGGGAATACCGGAACGGCCGTGACAGCCGATATGGTGATCCTCGAGAGCATCGATGTGGCGGAACCGGTCGCAACCGCGGCGACGGGACTCAAAGTCCGCAAACCCGTCGACGCGAAGTTGAACATCGAGCGCATTCGGCCGGTGAAAGTTCGCTTCCTGAGATTCACGATTCATGCAACAAATAACGGCTCGCAACCGTCCATCGACGAATTGGAAATGTGGTCAGGTAACAAAAACGTGGCACTGAGTTCCAACGGCGCGAAAGCGACGTCGTCGGGCAATCTGCCGGGTTACGAGATTCACCAACTGAAACACATCAACGACGGACGCTACGGAAACGGCCGCAGTTGGATTTCAAACCAACCGGCCAAAGGATGGGTCCAAATCGAATTGCCGCAAATCACGACGATTGATCGCATCGAATGGGCGCGCGACCGCGAAGGCCGGTATGCGGACCGGCTGCCCACGCAATACGTCATTGAAGTTGCCACGAAATCCGATCGGTGGAAACGTGTCGTTAGTTCCGACGATCGGTTGTCTCAAGAACGTTCAGGCAAGGTAGCCGTTTCTTACCAATTCGATGGCTTCCCTGCCGACGACGCGAAACAAGGAAGAACTTGGCTGGCTGAACTCACACGAGTGACAAAAAAGCGGGACCGGCTGACGAAGCCCACGATGGTTTACGCCGGAACGTTTTCGCAACCCGGCCCGACACATCGGCTGTACCGCGGCGAACCAATGGCGAAACGCGAAGAGGTCGCTCCCGATGCAATCGCCGCGCTGGGAACATTGAGGCTCAGCAAGACGACTCCCGAACAGCAGCGCCGCGTCAAGTTTGCCGAGTGGATTGCCGATCCGGAGAATCCGTTGACGGCGCGCGTGATGGTGAATCGGATTTGGCAATTCCATTTTGGGACGGGAATCGTCGACACACCCAGTGACTTTGGCGCCAATGGAACTCTGCCAAGCCATCCCAAACTGCTCGACTGGCTGGCTGACGAATTTGTCCAGAGCGGCTGGTCGATCAAACATGTTCATCGGCTGATTCTGATGTCGAACACATGGCGGCAATCGGGACTCCCGCATGAATATGGATTAAAGATCGATGCCGCGTCGCGATTGCTGTGGCGTTTTCCACTGCGTCGTTTGGAAGCCGAAGCGATCCGTGACAGCATCCTGCACGTCAGCGGGAAATTGGATTTGACGATGGGAGGACCGGGATTCAGTGCTTTTGAGATTCAGATGGAAAATGTCCGGCACTTTTTCCCCAAGAAATCGTACGGCCCGGCAGACTGGCGGCGCATGGTCTACATGACGAAAGTCCGACAGGAAAAAGATTCGGTATTCGGTGTGTTTGATTGTCCCGATGCCAGTCAGGTGATGCCCAAACGCAGCCGTTCGACGACTCCGTTGCAAGCGCTGAATTTATTCAACAGCAAGTTTGTCATTCAGCAATCGGAACTTTTTGCCCAGCGACTAAAGCGTGAGGCAGGAAACGATGTTTCTAAACAAATTCGATTGGCGTTTCGGTTGTGCTGGGCGCGTTCTTCTGACGAATCGGAATCGTCAGATTCACAATCTTTTGTGAAATCGCACGGTCTAGCCGCCTTCTGTCGAGCGTTGCTGAATTCGAACGAGTTCTTGTTTATTCCCTAATACGAACGCGCAAGGTAGGTCCCGCGAGCCGAGCGGGACTTGCGAACAACCAGATCTCACTGGGATTTGAA
>CAUZVF010000383.1:0-5966 GCA_963582955.1 Planctomycetota bacterium | reverse complement strand
GAGGAAACACGTTAGGTCCCTCGCTTACGCTTCGGGTTACTATCAGAGCTGTGACCAAAAAGGGGACGGGGGTCTTTTAGCGCGGTACGCACGCTGTTATGCTTTCAGATTAAGCAACGTAATCAACAAAGTTCAATCAGGAGTGTGCGATGCCTCGGCAAAAGGGTGCTGATGAAGCCAGTTCCATCCATCATGAGGGGCATTGATACCAGTCACGGTCCAAGAGCTTTCCCGTTGCCAAATGACGATCATTTCCTGGTTGTTTTCCGTTACGTCGAGCGAAATCCGCTTCGCGCGGATTTGGTGGTGCGAGCGGAGGATTGACGATACAGTTCCTTGTGGTGCTGGACACAGCAGCCGACACGTGTTCCAAAGTTACTCTCGCGCTGGCCCATTGCTCGCACGCCAAACTGGATCGAACGGGCCAATCAGCCGCTCACTGAGAAAGAACTTCAGGCGTTACGCGTTTGTTCAACGTGGCCGGCCCGGGCGTGGAGGAAAGCAGTCGCGGGGAGAATCGGCTTGGGTTATGCCCTCCGCCCTCGTGGCCGTCCCCGCAAGCAACAGCCAACACCGCCAAAATGACCCCCGTCCCCTTTTTCTCGAGGATCGCCGCGAGCACGGCGGGAAAGCGCCTCGATTCGTTCCATCTTGTGACGTTTCAACAGTTTAATTACGATTCCGCCCCGCTCGAAGCGGCGATCCCGCGGCTTCGGCGGGAAACCAAATCGAGTCACACTTCCAGGATCCAATTCGAACGCCTCACAACCCAATGGACTATCATCTGAAACCGATTGGAAAGAAATGTGCCGCGACCGAAAAGAGTTTGGAACCGGGAACATTGTGCCATTCGGTCGTTGTTGACAAAGACGGTGAATTGGTCCGGCTCGATTTTTCCGAGGAGGGCTGGTCGGGAACTCCCGATGGGACGCTCGGCCATTGGAAATGCACCGTCCCGATCCCCACGGAAACAAAGGTAAAGCCTCTCGATACTGACGCACTGATGCGGTACTTCGAACAGATCGAAGAAGACGGCAACCCCACGCAGGAAAAGTTTCGTTATGTCATCGCTCTGCTTCTGCTGCAAAAACGACGCTTGAAACTCGAAGGATCGCAGAACGATGGAGACATCGAATACCTGGAATTGATTGGTGCCCGCGGAGAAGGCCCATTCCTGGTTCGCGACCAGCATCTCGAGGACGAAGAAATCTCGCAATTGCAAAGCAGCCTGAATTCCCATCTGGCCGCCGAATGGAATTAGCCAACGGTGGCCAAATCAAATCTGCCGCCGCGAATATCCAACATTGCATTTCGTACGAAAACCGAGACAACATCGGAGCACCAATGAACGGAATGAAGAAAAACGTCATTCGCCGTGCATTGTTGGTCGCCATGCTAATGATGCCGTTGTTGTCTGGCTGCTTGAAAACCAATTGCCGATTCGCTTGGTCTCCATTCCATCGCCAGCCGATCTTGCCGCCTGATATCTCCAAGGCCGAACTCGTCGATCATCTGAATCAGAACATTAACAATCTGTATTCCTGGCGTTCGACCGATATCCGCATCACGGCTCGCGAGAAGGGCGGTATCCCGGTGCGATTGTCGGCGTTTTTGGCGGTCGAGACTCCTCGAAAATTGCGGCTCAAAGTTGATTCGGTGATGGGAGCCGAAGTCGATCTGGGATCGAATTTTGAACGGTTTTGGTTCTGGTCGAAACGCAATGAACCCAGTTATGTGCTGACGGCCAGTCACAAACAAACCGCCGTCGCACAACAACGAATGCAATTGCCCGTTGACCCCGAATGGTTAATGGAAGCACTCGGTGTGATCCCCATTGACGAGACAACAATCAGCATGGATCACGACGCCGAAAGGCAACGGGCGCGCCTGATTTCCAATGTCAAAACGTCTCACGGCCGACCAGTGCGGAAAGCAATTGTAGTCGACACTTCCCGCGGTTGGATTATCGAGCGCTCGTTGTTCGACCATTCAAATCGGCTGATTGCCAGGGCCGAGTACAGCGGCCACACCCTCTTTCGAGGTGATCCAGACGACGAGAGAGACGACGTCGTCGTTCCGCGGCAAATCAAGATGCAATGGCCGGATGCGGGATTATCGCTGACGATGCACATCGACAGCCACGAAATCAATCCCGCGGAAATCTCGGAGCGAACATGGCAAATGCCGCGGTATCCGAATTCGCCCGTCGTCGACATCGGCCGTCGATGATTTGTTTGGTTGCCACGAAAAACACAACAAGGCACAAGAATCTCTAATTTAAGAGTGAGTGCCTTGTTGTGTTTCTTGTGGCAATTGAAGAATCAATGACTCTTGGAGACCGCGATCCGAGCGGCCGTCAGCGTGTTTTTCAGCAACATGGCAATCGTCATCGGGCCGACACCACCGGGAACGGGGGTGATCGCTGACGCAACTTCGCAAGCCGATTCGAAATCGACATCTCCCACAAGCTTGCCGTCTACGCGATTGATTCCAACGTCGATGACAACCGCGCCGGGTTTCAACATCTCGCCAGTGACAAATCGAGGCTTCCCGATCGCGGCGATGACGATGTCGGCGTTGCGAGTGATCGCGGCCAAATCCTTCGTCCGGCTGTGACAGACGGTGACGGTTGCGTTGGCGGCGGCTTCCTTTTGAATCATCATCATGGCCATCGGCTTGCCCACGATTTCGCTCCGTCCCAACACAACGACGTGGGCACCGTCGATCTGAGTCCCACAATCGGCCAACAATTGTTGAATTCCGTGCGGCGTACACGGTAAAAAACGCGGACGCCCTTGCACAATCAATCCGACGTTCTCTGGATGAAACGCATCGACATCCTTCAATGGACAGACAGCATCCAGCACTGCGGACTCATTGATCCGAGCTGGCAAGGGCATCTGCACTAACACTCCATGAGCGTCTGTATCAGCGTTGAGTTGCCCAACCAGTTCAAGTAACTCGCTTTCTGTCGTTTCCGGTGAAAGACGATGGAGCGTGCTCTTGATGCCGGCTTTGTCACACGCACGTTGTTTGTTCCGGACGTAAACCGCGCTGGCGGGATCGTCACCCACGAGCACGGCCGCCAAGTGCGGAATGACATCGCTGTCGGCGACAAACCGAGCAACCTCACCCGCCAATTCCTCACGAATCCGTGCGGCAACCGCCTTCCCATCAATAATCGTCGCAGTCACTCAAATTCCTTTCGCATTACGATTCCCGCCATCCGATTGGTCTCGCACCAGTGGCCCACGAGTTTCCGCACAATTCCGATCAAACGGCACTCAAATGCGGAAACCAGCGTGACGGCTCCCAGGCCCAGCGGCATCAAAGCATCCCATAAACCCAAATCGTCACCCACAGCGCGCCGCCAGCATATATTCCCGCGACGGTATCGTCGATCATCACGCCCAATCCTTCGGGCAGTTTTTCAAGTGCGTTGGCAGGCCAGGGTTTGACGATGTCGAACAGCCGAAACCACAGAAATCCCGCGACCGCGTTCCCGATACTCAACGATTCCTCGGTGCAAAGAACTGGAAAAAAAGCGATCGGCATCGCGGCGATTTCGTCGAATACGATCGACCCCGGATCCGTTGCCTGCATTTTCCGCGCGGCCAAAGTGCATGCGGGAATACCAACAAGAAAAAGCATGACGACCGAAACCCAAATCAGAATCGGCGCAACACCATTCAGAAAATAGACAATCGGCAATCCAAGCAGACTGCCGAATGTTCCCGGCGCGAATGGGATGAAACCAATTCCCGCACCGGTCGCGACGAAGCTGGCAAAAGTCGTTGGAATTGCTTTTCTGAAACTTTGCACAGAATCATCGCCATGCATATGAAACCGATTCGCGAACGTCCGCGAAATTGCTGCCGACTTAACCGAGCCTAATCCGATGGGATCACGTCAGGAATTCTTTGCACATTTCCGTCCCGATCCAGACAAGCTAACACGCTATGGGCATTAGCCAGCAGTTCGCCGTCTCGGAATATCTCGTAATCATGTTCGAGCTTTGCAAAGCTGGCCTTGGAAATTCGCGTCTTGAGCGTCAAGACGTCATCATATCGGGCGGGTGAATGATAACGGCATTCCAAACGGGCCACGACAAGAAACAAACCGTCCTCTTCCATCTTTCGATAGTCGCCGCCCTGTACGCGAAATAATTCCGTCCGGCCCATCTCGAAGTAGTTGAAATAATTCGAATGATGCAAGAAGCCCATCGCATCGGTTTCGCTGTACCGCACGCGAATCTCAATTTCGTGCTCTTTCAACATTCGCTGACCAGACGGAAATCCAAGGCGGCCGTTCGTGGCGGCCTGTATTCAATTGACATCCGCCAGACTACTGCCTCAATTCGAGCACGACAACAGATGCGGAATCATCGCGCAACCGGTGGTAGATTGTTCTGAACGCCAAAAGCGCCGATCGGCACCGAAAGTCCGATCTACCGTGCAAAACAAACACGCGTTGCGTGCGCGCGACAATCCTCGACATTTCCTTGATCGATGACGAGAATGAAACTTCCGCTTCCCGTTTCCTTGTTTAACAGCAAGCAGTTCAGTCAATTCGGAATCCGTTCAATGATTCAGCCGATTTTCATGGGAATCGTTTTCGCTTGCTTTGCGGTGCAGCCGGCGTTGGCTCAAAATGATGCCGCGTCACAAAAAGAGAATTCACCGGAACAGAAACGGCAAGAGGACGAAATCTCAATCAATCCCAAACTGCTGGCACCGATCCTGCAACCTTTCGGCATTAGGTCGATGGGAGTCCGTGATGTGGAACGCGATGCCTATTACGAAATACTCGACAAAGCCCGCAAGATTGGTAACCGCAAGCTGAAAGTTGCCGCCGCGGAATTCAAGAAACAACGATTGGCCCTGCCACGTTATGAAAGGTATCGAACTGATCCCTCCAAGTTTCCGACGTTTATCGACTTATTTAAGAACCCGCTGAAATATCATGGCAAAGTGGTCACTGTGCATGGCCACGCGCTTAAACTGATTGACGTGGCTGCGGGAAAGAACGACTTTGGCCTGGAAACAGTTTGGGAAGTGTGGCTGTATACCGACGATTCTCAGAACAACCCAGTGGTTGCCGTTGTCTCGTCAATCCCCGACGGAATTCCGAGAGGTCAAGAAATTCGAGTCGACAATATATCGATCACCGGTTTTTTCTTCAAAAACTATCTTTACGAAGCTCAAGACCAACAGCGGTTTGCACCAATGCTTTTGGGTCACAAGCTCGAGTGGTCGCCGCCATCACCGCCGGCGCCACCGCTTGTTCCGCCCTGGATCACTTATTCGCTGGTTATCGTCGGAATGACATGTGGTGTCACATTGCTTTGGTACATTTCAAAGTCCGATCGCAAATCTCGCGACCGACGAATGAGTAAAGAGCTTGGAACGTCGACTCCGGAATTCGGAAACATCTCAGGTGAAGCGCCCGATGAATCGAGTGTTCCATCCACGGCCGACGACGATCCCGAATATGAGGCTGACGAATGACTGACGGATTACCTCCCACGACGTCGCTCGATCGACCCATCAAGCTGGCCGTATTGATTTCCGGTGGTGGGACGACACTGATGAATATTGTTTCGAAAATCCGTGAAGACCAACTCGACGCGGAAATTCCAATCGTTGTTTGTGGACAGGATGATTGTGCCGGAATCGAGAAGGCAAGAACAGAGGGACTTCGCTGTGAAGTCGTTGCCCGCCGCCAATTTCGCAGTGTCGATGAATTCAGCCGAGCCATCTTCGAAGTCTGCCGACAAGCAGACGTGGATCTTGTGGCGCTGGCGGGATTCCTTTCGTTGATTCACATTCCCGAAGACTTTCAGTATCGAGTCATGAATATCCACCCGTCGTTGATCCCCGCGTTCTGTGGACAGGGTTTTTATGGGCACAAGGTGCATGAAGCGGCACTGGAACGAGGCGTCAAAGTTAGCGGATGCACCGTTCATT
>CAUZVF010000382.1:0-5978 GCA_963582955.1 Planctomycetota bacterium | reverse complement strand
TCTCCCATCGTTCCCGTGCAGAACATCTCGTCGGCGCGATAGACCTCGGTTAGCGAAATATCTTTCTCCCGGAGATTTATCGCGTTGTCGGCACAAATCTTGATAACTGTGTCGCGAGTGATGCCTTCCGGGCAGGCGACGTCGCGGCTGGTCAGCACCGTCTCCTTGTGTACGACGAACACGTGTGTCGCGTTGGTTTCAGCGACGAAGCCGCGATGGTCGAGCATCAAGGCGTCGTCGGCTCCCGCGTTGTTGGCTTCGATTTTGGCGAGAATCGATTGAACCAAATTGTTGTGGTGAATTTTCGGATCCATGCAATCGGGCGGGAACCGACGGATACTGCTCGTGATCAAGCTCAGGCCGCCCTTGTCATAGACGGGTGTCTTATGCTCGGCCAACACGATCAACGTCGGACCTGCTTGATTCAGCCGCGGATCCATCCCGGATGTAATTTTGACCCCGCGCGTCAACGTCAGCCGAATGTGAACTCCGTCGGTCATTTCGTTCGCTGCCAGCGTCTTCTTGATTTCGTCCACGATTTCCGCGTGCGGCGGAATCACGGTAAACGCCAACGCCAACGCCGAACTTCTCAGCCGGTCGAGATGCTCGTCGAGTTTGAAAATCTTTCCGCTGTACAGCCGCAATCCCTCCCAGACCGCATCGCCACCTTGCACGGCCGAATCAAACGGGCTGATGCCGGCTTCGTCGCGATGGATCAACTTGCCGTTGATGTTGATCAACAGGTCGCGATTGTTTTCATTGAACGTCTGCAGCATTGGTTTCTCCAGCGGCCGAATCTCGACACGCACGGCGACCGTTCACCGCAATCGGTGTTCGTAGAGTTGATGATAGGCTTTCAGACACTGGTCGTGTATCTCACTCAAGTGGTTTGGAACCTGGTCGGATTTCTGTTTGTAAGGCCGAAACGAAGTTGACCTCACAACCTCGGCATACCAATGTTCGGCCCAGATGCCGTCAGTTTCGCGCAGTCCCGGTTCCCACGACAACATCGACTCTTGAAAGTTGACTCCGATGGCATCGCACAGCAAGCCCTGCATCCGCCGCGGTTCGTTCTGTATGTCGCGTGCGTCGATGACGGCGGGTGTTATTCCCGAGTGTTCACGGACCCAATTGAAAATCTCCAACTGCTGCGGAAAACCCGTGTCTTCCAGGTTGGGTTCGTCGTTCTTTTTAATGTATGAAGTAATGACGTCACGCGGCTCGCGGATCACAAAACAATTTGTGACGCCGGCGAGCCATTCGCGATCGATATGTGGCAGCAAATGGTGCGTCATTTGTTTTTGATAGAAGATCGCTTTGCCATCCGGCACGTCACCAGTCAGCCAATCGACAACTTTTCGCCAATCGCTTTCGTGGTGCTCGATAATCTGATTGGCAAGGGGATGCGGCAGTTTTGTTTCCATCAGATAGTTGGAATAGAAGGGCTCGTCGCAAACAAAGGTGTCCGAGCGATTCCCCCAAGAGCGCATCATGGCTGTCGAGATATTCCGCGGACCAGACCAGACGGCCAATCGAATGGCAGTGTCGTGATTCATACTTTCAACTTCAATTGTTTCGTTCAATGTTCCTCGTCCCCCAAATTCGGCTGGGGAACGCGGCTCGATCGAAGCTCTGCTTCGGCCGTCGAGAGGTAAGTATTGGTCGATCAATAACTGTCGCATAGTCGCCTTTCGCTCCGCGAAAGTAGCGCAACTTTCGCGGAGCGAAAGGCGACACTAATTGATCGACCGTTGCTAAGTTACCAACTTCGTAACGTTCGCTTACAATGCCGTCAACAATTCCAACAAATAATTCTTCCGGAGAAAACGATGACGGCGTCGATCGTGTACATCACAGCCAGCAACCAACAAGAGGCACGGCGAATCGGCCGCATCTTGGTCGAAGAGCGGCTGGTGGCGTGTGTTAACATCCTCGGCAACATATCGTCAATGTACTGGTGGGACGGCAGCCTTCAAGAAGACAGCGAAACCGTGCTGATTGCCAAGACACGGCACGAATCGGTCGAAAGAGTGATTGAACGCGTCAAATCGCTTCACAGTTACGAATGCCCGTGCGTTGTCTCGTGGCCGATCGATCAAGCGAATTCTCAATACCTTGAATGGATCGCCGCGGAGACTCAGGATTGAGCAAACCCACGTAGCGAACGCACCGGGAGACATTTCGCGATGCCCGCAATTTTTCAATACGAGCACACTGTCACCGACGATGAAATCGACGATCAAGGACACGTCAACAATCTGGAATACCTGAAGTGGATGCAATCGGCCGCGGTTGCTCATTCGACCGCACAAGGATGGCCGCCTCAGCGATACGTCGAAACCGATTCTGGTTGGGTCGTTCGCTTACACACGATCGAATACCAGCAAGCGGCGTATGCCAACCAACAAATCGTCGTCAAGACATGGGTCTCGAACTTCCGCAAGATCCTTTCACTTCGCAAGTATCAGATCGTTCGGCCGCACGACAACTCGGTCCTCGCAGTGGCTGCAACGAACTGGGCCTACATGGGACGAAAGCACTATGTCCCCCGCCGGATTCCGCCGGAATTGATCGAGTCTTTCGAGATCGTTGCCGAGGAAAACGAACCGTGACATGCCCAACCGTTTCTCACACAACATCCCATTGGCTAGGATTGTTCTATGTGTGGACGATTCAATCTTCGAACTCCAGCGACCGATTTGGTGAAGTTCTTTGATCTGCCGCGCTCGCCGCCGTTGCAGCCGCGTTACAATATCGCTCCGACACAGCCCGCGCTCGTTATCCGTCAGGTCGATGGCAGCCGTCGCGCTGAATTGATGCACTGGGGATTGATTCCGTCATGGTCGAAGGATTCCAAAATTGGATCCCGGATGATCAACGCTCGCGGTGAAACGGTTGCCGTCAAACCATCGTTCCGCGCGGCGTTCAAGCGGCGGCGTTGCCTGATTCCCACGAACGGATTCTACGAGTGGAAAAAGACGGGCGGGAAATCGAAGCAACCCTACCACATCGGCATGCAAGACGGCCAACTGTTCGCTTTCGCGGGCTTGTGGGAGCACTGGGAAGGAGCCGACGGTTCGGCCATCAACTCGTGTACAATTATTACAACCGAAGCCAATCAGCTATTAGCGGATTTGCATGACCGGATGCCGGTGATTCTCGATTCTGAAGACTATGTCCGTTGGCTGGACCCAGAAAACGAAGACAAGGACGAATTACAATCGCTGCTAGTGCCACATGATCCCGATGTCATGTCCACTTATCCGATCAGCACGATCGTCAACAATCCTCGCAACGAAGTGCCGGATTGCATCGAAGCGATCTCGATCGGCTGAATACCAGGAATGCGCGAACTCAGGCTGCCGACATTTGTTATTCAAACAACCGCACCAGCGACGCCGTATCGCTAAAGTCCTCGAATAGGTGGTCGGGACCGGCCGATTCCAGTTTCTGCATTGACGAGAATCCGGTTCCGACGGCAATAACTTGGGCTCCGATCGCGCGCCCGCACTTAACATCGGCCGGTGTGTCGCCGATCACCCAAACGTGATCCATCGCCACGCGGCCATTGGACCGTTTGTGGACTTCGTCAAGTGCTTCGCGGGCGACATCGTCACGATCGTCATGTGAATCGCCGAAGCCGCCAAATTCAAAATGCTTGTACAACTCGAAATGCTCGAGTTTGATACGAGCCCCCTCGCGAAAATTTCCCGTCAGCAGCCCCAACACAATGTCATCGCGTTCGGAAAGCGATCGCAGCAGTTGTCCGATACCGGGAAGAATTACGCCGTCAAGCTGTTTCAAAACAGTCGGCAAATGCTGCAAATAAGTTTGCAAGAACCGATCAACCGAGGTTTCCGGCTCGGAGATTTCGTGGAATTCGAACAAATCAGCCACGATCGCGCGGTCAGTGCGGCCCGCCATCGCGATGCCTTCGGTCGGAGCCGTGATGCCAAATTCCTGTTCCAACGCCATTTTCATCGCCGCGGAACCCGCGCCGCCGGAATGAATTAAAGTGCCGTCGATATCGAAAAGGCAATAGTGCATTATCGGTTTCCAATTGAAAGGTCGTCCGAGATATAGCAGCTTATTCGTTGGCTGCAAAGCATGAAGAGAAGCGAGCGATTCGATTGGTGTTGCAATGTTGACCTGACTCCTCAGTGTGAAATTGTGCTGCAACATGACTAACCCGAATTATTCGTAACCCGAAGCGTAAGCGAGGAATTCAACATGTTTCCTCGCTGACGCTTCGGGTTACGATCAACTCCGATTTTGCGCGGTGTTTTGGGTAAGATAGTCGCAACTCCGTTTGGCCACCAGCTTTGCATCATATTTGCGTTGTTTCGTGAATAATCCGGGCTAAAGTCGATTCGAAAAGCCCGGCTAAAGCCGACTGTCCGTGGATCGCAGTCTTGCGACCCACCGGCTGAAGCCGGTGGCAGACGTGGAGTCGGCTGAAGCCGATTGGTGACATGGGACATGGTTGAAGGAATGGCAAATCAACCTGACAAACATGGATTCGCAATCATTGGCTGCGGCCAAATGGGGCATCTGCATGCGCGACGGTTGTTGGCGGACGGACGTGGACGCGTTGCGGCTTTGTATGATCAGTCGAACACAATGGCGGAACAATTGTGTGACGGGTTGCCCGGCGACGTCCGTGTCTTTTCGACTTGGGACGAACTGATGAATCGAACGGAGATCGAAGCTGCCATCATCTGCACACCAACAACGTTCCATTTCGAGCAAGCCAAAGCCTGTCTCGATCGCGGCTGGCATGTGCTGTGTGAAAAGCCGCTTGCCGACTCACGCGAAAGGATACTTGGACTGATTAACGCCAGCAAAGATGGCAGGTTGAATCTGTCGGTCGCCTACCAACGTCGGTCCTGGGCAACTTACCGGCGCATGCACGACGAATTCCGTTCGGGACGGTGTGGAGAGTTGCAATCAATCCATTCCTTCAACGCTGAACGCTGGCAACAGACGATTGCTGGAACATGGCGTGACGACCCAACATTCAATGCGGGCGGTTTCGTAACCGATGCCGGCAGCCACAAGATCGACGCGGCATTCTTCGTCACTGGGCGGCACCCGACGGAAGTTTTCGCGACCAGTGACAAGTGCCGCAGCCGCGTCGAAATCCGCACGTCCGTCGTTGCCGAGTTGGAAGGCCGAGTTCCGCTCGTCATCAACTTCATTGGAAACTCGGAATCGTTCTTCGAGGACTTACACGTCCATTGCTCGAAAGCCGATCTGATTCTGCGGGACGAGCGGCTGTGGATCGCTCGTGACAACCAACTTGAAGAAATCAGCATTCCGCCGGATGAAATTGGACTCGACTCGAAAACGAATCCCGTGAGCGCGTTCGTTGACTTGATCGAGGGGCAGTCGCCGAATATCGCGCCACCCGAATGTGCTCTGCCGGTGTTTGACTTCACAAAGGCCGTTTTGGAATCGAGTGCGACGGGCCAATCGGTGCGGATCAGTAGTCGCTAACGAGTGTTACCCAACAGAGCTTGAGTGCCGTCTATTTCAGAAACACGGGATGCTAACGGCGATCGAACCTGCAATTCCGCGGCGACGGATTGCACGATTTCCGAATCGACTGTCCGCAATCCTTCACCCATTGACGCGAGTAACGCCAGTTCGCAAAGGCGATTAATTTCACGAGGCACGCCGCCAGAGCGTTCAAAAATGACATCGATCGACGATTCGTCGAAGATATCCGACGCGCCACCGGCTTTGCCGAGCAGATCGTTGATGTAGAATTCCGTGGCCCGGGCATCCAGCGGAGTCAGTTCGACGCGAAGATCGGATAATTCGGCTAACGAATGGCTGTTCAGGTCATTTGGGTTATGTCGCGCGGTGGCTACGATCGTCAGCCGGCTTTGAACGTGATCGCCGAGACGCAACAACCGCTCAATTGTCGCCGTGCATTCAAAGTCCGATTGATTCAGATTGTCGAACAGCAGTACGGT
>CAUZVF010000381.1:0-5979 GCA_963582955.1 Planctomycetota bacterium | reverse complement strand
ACGCTAGCGCGTTCCGGCTGATGAATAATCACGGATAGCGGCGAGCAACGGAAATACGCGTAGTAAGGTCTTTTCGATGTCTTGCAATTGTGAGTGGCAAGGCGTTAGCACTGGATGATCAATTACCGTCGGCTTCAGCCGACTCTCTGTCTGCCAGCAAATGCGACATTTATTGATCGACCGTCTCTACCGAATGCCTGGACGCTTCACGATTTCCTTTTGATGACTTTGACAGTGTAGTTCCCTGGAAACATCACCGTAACGTCGTTGAATCCGCGGCCCGTGAGTTTGAATCGTGTCGTGTCTTTGGGCAGCATGAAATACAGATAGTCGTCACCTTCATACACGCATCGATACGATGTTTTTCCAACGATGGCGATCACGTGAAAGCCCATGCCGTTGACGAGCACGTTGAGTCCCACTCGATCTCGATATTTCAACATATCGTCGCGGTCGATGGGTACGCTTTCCTGAATCGATTCGGCCCAAGTCTCGAAGAAATCGGTCGCGGCAGTTTTCAGTTGAGCGGACTGATAGTCGCTCAGTTCGCGGCCGTGTTCCTCGTAATAATCCATCAAGCCGGCATCGCGTTTGATGTTTACACGAAAGAACGCGGTGTGCCGTGCGGGGCTGATTGTGACCTCGACGCCTTTCGTCGTTCCGCGAAACTGCATCTCGACCAGCGCGGTATCGAAACGTTCGGGGGAATCGGCGAGTGCGTTGAGAACCAATTCAACCGCTTCGGCCGAGGCCGCCGCCATTTGGGGATCAACCAATGCGGGTGCGAGATCTGGAAAGTCGACCGCATCGGCCGTTAGCTCGCCTTCGAGTTTCGGCGTTTTTTGTAAGTAGAAGAATGCGGTCGTACCGACCAGAATGCTGCCGAACATGATGGGGATCAGCATGCCGCTGCTCTTTCGGCGTCGTATGCGCTTGTAGCGGCGTGCGACCGTGGGTTGCGACATGGGAAGCATCGGTTCGAAGGCCGGGGCATTGGCGGATTGTTCGATGGACAGCCCGGGCGGCGGCGGATCAAATGTTGGAGTTACAGGCTCGGAAAGTCCCGCCGATCCCGTTCGGGTGGGCGGTTCGATTTGTGAATTCGGTGATACCGCAGTTTTCACTTCGGCGTCATCGTGTTGCGACGCGGGTGGGACCTGAATTTGAGGCACCAAGAGTTGCGTTTGACATTGTGGACATTTCCCCGCCTTTCCGCCGGAATCATCGGGAACTCGGATCACGGCCGAGCAGTGCGGACATTCAAATTGAATCGCCATGACGAAGGTGTGTGCACCGTTGACACAGGAATGTTAGCGGGCGTTGGCAGGCAAGTCGATTAGATAGATCTTACCGTCGTCTGCTGTCGCGGCCAGTTGGGTGCCGTCGGTGGAATAAGTTCCGGCATACAGAACAACTGGCAAGTCGGTCGAGAATACGGGTTTTCCGGAATTGATGTCCCACACAAAGATGGCTCCCGAATAACCGATTGACATGACACGGTTGTTACTGGAATTGAAGCGCACTCGATAAACGTCGTCTTTGTGGCCTTCAAAAGTTTTGATCGGATCGGGACTCGCGACACTCCACAAGAACACTTTGCGGTTTTGGCCTAATCCCACACCGGCCGCGGCGATCGACTGGCCGTCTGGGCTGAACGATGCCGAATAGACGGCGTGTTCAGGACCCTTGTAGCGACGAATTTCGGCTCCGTTTTCGGCGTTGATTAACCGTACCGACTTGTCCGCTCCGGCCGTCAGCAAAGTCTTGCCATCCGGACTGAATTGCACCGAGTAGACAGCCGCATCCTGAGTCGACAGCGTCTTGATCTGACTCCGCTTTTCCATATCCCACAACCGCACGGTCTTGTCGTTCGAAGCAGACGCCAACCACTTGCCGTCGGGACTGAAGGCCACTCCGTAAACTTGAGAACTGTGGCCCGTCATGTTGGACAAAAACCCGGTCGCCGCGATCGTCCACACGTTGGCCGTTCCGTCGGCCGATGCCGTCAGTGCGGTTTGGTTATCGCGGGAAAAGGCCAATCCGTGAATCGTGCCACCGTGGCCTGTGAGGATCTGCGCAACTTCGCGGCCCGGCGCTTCGGCGGGCTGGGGATTCGGCGGAGTTGGGTCGTAGGACCGAATGGCGTTATCAGTCGCCGTCGCGATCAGTTTCTTGCCGTCGGAACTATATTCGAGACCGGTGACTTCCGCGCCGACATCGATTTTGTACTGCATCTGAGCGTTGCCGAGATTCCAGAGCAGCAGCGTCTTGTCTTTGCCTCCGCCGGCAATCTGTCGATTGTTGGGATTCAGCGAGACCGACAACACGGGGCCTTGGTGTCCGGGAAAGGCGCGTACGGGGCTGCCGTTGCTGGCGTTCCATAACTTGACGGCACCGTCGTTTCCAGCCGTCGCGTACTGAGCGCTGTTAGCCGAAACGGCGAGATCATTAACCCGAGTCTCGTCGGCCACGTGAAATCGAATATTTGAAACTTGGTCAACGAATGCACGCTTATCAACTCCGGCCGAAACGATTGTTTTGTTATCGGGCGTGAACGCCGCCGCCGTTGCCGCTCCCTGATGATGGACGAAAAACTGAATCATCTTACCCGTCGCCACATCCGAGACGCGGACGGTGCCGTCTTCGCTGGACGAAACAATTCGCTTCCGGTCGCGGCTGAAATCGACACCAGTGACTTTAGCCGTGTGGCCCGTCAATTCCACGATTTGTTTTCCGTCGGCGAGATTGAAGGTCCTGACCGCGAAATCAGCGAAGCCGGCAGCGACCTGGGCACTGTCGCTCGAAATCGTCACACAAGTTGGTGGTGATTTCGTATCGATTTTCCGAGTTTGTTTACCATCCTTGGCATTCCAAACGCGAATCGTCTTGTCTTGGGCGGCTGTGATGATGTTGGCCGAGTTCGGCGTGTAGCGAACTCCGACGATACCAGCACTGTGCCCGGCCAATGTGCGCAGCTCGGTGCCGTCGGCGATCTTGTAGATCTTGACGGCTCCGGTGGAATCAGCCGCGGCCAGTTCTTGTCCGTTCGGAGAAATAGCAACGGCCGTGATCGGTCCGCCGTGAGCCGGGAAGGCCTTGATCAATTTTCCGTCAGCTTCATTGAACAGCCGAGTGATCTTGTCGGCGCAACCCGTTGCCACTTGACGATTGTTGGGACTGAAAACAACCGCCGTGACGGCCTGGGGATGACCTTCCAACGTTCGGTATTGTTGGCCATTACTTCGAGTCCACAATCGGACTGACTTGTCATCCGATCCGGTTGCAATCTTGTTGCCATCGGAAGTCAACGCCATCGCTCGAATCGCGGCTGTATGTCCCGTGATGGCGCGGGGCGGTTGAAGTTTCACCGGCCAGCGTTTGACCATTCCGTCCGTTCCGGCTGACAAAACGAACGAGTTATTCGGCGCGTAGGCCAATCCGGTGATCTCGCCGTCGTGGGCGCCAATCACGGCTTGGCCGGCACCATCGGTCGGATTGAACAGCCGCACGACGCCGCGTTTGTTTCCGGACGCCACTTGCGCATTGTCAACTCGGAAGGCCAGCTTTGTGACCGGCACGGTGTTACCGGAAACGTCACGCAGTGGTTTGCCGTCCTCACCATTCCATAGCTTGACCAGCTTGTCAATTCCGCCGGTTGCGTAGGTTTTTCCATCGCCGCTGATGGCGGCAGCGGTGACGGCGCCGGCATGTCCCTTCAACGTGTGAATTGCGGAATTATTCGGGATATCCCACAGCTTGATCGTGTTGTCCAGCGAGCCGGATGCGATTGACTTTCCGTCGTTCGAGATTGCGATCGTCAACACCAATCCCGTGTGCCCGGTCATTGTGCGGATCGACTCGCGCTTCGTCGCATCCCACAACCGCAACGTATTATCGAAACTTGCGGTAACGATCCACTTTCCATCGGGAGTATACGCGACGTCGTAAACCTTATCCTTGTGGCCCACCAACTGCGCTGCGTCTTGAGCCGGCGTGCTGGACACGAACACCATGCTGCCTAGCAAGAGTAGCACCGGCATCATCGCTAGCCGCCAACGAATGTTGCGGGGAGTTCTCATCATGTTTGCTCCATAAAGAATTCGCTTGAATTCGCCATCTCTACGCCGCATCATAACTTATTCAGGGTATTAGGCTCTGTCCTAAAACTCGTAGCCACGCTCGCCAGAGCATGGGAAACCCGCGTTCTGGCGAACGCGGCTACGTCGCGAGAAACGACGTTAGGTCCCTCGCTGACGCTTCGGGTTACTATCACAGTTAACCGCATACCGTATAGTCTCACACTTGGCACAACCACCGTCAACGGCCTTGCGTTTACGCGTTTATCGGACGGTAGCGCTTTTGGTTCTTGCGTCGCGATTCACAATGCATCGCAACGCAAAGTTACTCATGTCGGTCACGAATTGCGGTTTTGAGCGAGGTCTGTTTTATGCGATCCTCAAGATTTGACTGTGTGAAACATAAATATATTGCCGTCTTACTTGTCGGTTCAATTCTCAGTTCGTGTGGATGTTCGGATGACCGGGCGAGCGATCACGTCGGATCAACGGGACAAGACGGTGTGTCCGCCTCGGGGCACAATCGGATGCTGGCAATCCTTCAACAAATCAAAGACCGGGCGCCTGCCGAGCATATGTATTTTGGCCGTGGCATACACAAAGTGACGCGCAAACAGCTCGAAAACCTTGGCCCCAATGCAAGCAACCTCGTGAGGTTCGCGGCGTTACGAAAACTTGGCTTACAGGAATTGATGTTTGAAGAAACGCCTCATCAGGCAATCAAGCATCTTACCGAAGCACTGCGGATCTTTCCGCGGTCGAATCGCGATCAAGCATTGACGGATGCCGTGGACGAAACCACGTTTTGGCTGGCGACTGCGTACCTGCGCCTGGGCGAGACCGAAAACTGCTGTGTGCGTCACGGTTCGCAAAGCTGCATTTTGCCGATCCGTGGCGGCGGAATTCATACAAAGCAGAAAGGTTCGCGGCAGGCGATCAAGTATTTCATCGATATATTGAAAAACGCGAGCCAAGGACCAGGCGCGGACGACCGGAAAAACGAAGCATTGTGGCTATTGAACATTGCCTATATGACGCTCGATGAATACCCCGATCAAGTCCCCGAAGAATATCGAATCCCGCCGAAGTTTTTTCAGTCGGAAGTTGAGTTCCCTCAGTTTAGAAACGTGGCTCCGGAATTGAGTTTGAATACGTATAACCACGCCGGCGGAGCCATCGTTGACGATTTTGACAATGACGATTATCTCGACATCTTGACCACGTCGTCCGACCCGACTTTGCAAACGCGTTTTTTTCGCAACAACCGGGACGGCACGTTCGCCGAGCGTACGAAAGAAGCCGGGCTGCTTGGCATGTACGGCGGCCTCAATATGGTGCAAGCCGACTACGATAATGACGGTAACCTGGATGTGTATATCCTACGTGGCGCATGGATGCAAAAAAACGGCAGGCATCCCAACTCGCTGTTGCGGAACAATGGAAACGGAACGTTTACCGACGTGACATTCGAGGCGGGTCTTGGTCACGTTCACTATCCGTCGAAAACGGCCGCATGGGGTGATTACGACAACGACGGAGACCTCGATCTTTTCGTCGCCAACGAGGACAGTACGGAGATCGCCGCGCCGTGCCAACTGTTTCGGAACAACGATGACGGGACATTTACAGATGTCGCCAAACAGGCGGGAGTCCAATCGCGCCGGTTTGCCATGGCGACGGTCTGGGGAGACTACGACAACGATCGGTTTCCCGATTTATATCTGGGCGGTTCCGCACCACGCAATCTTGGGGAAGTCGACCCACAACCCAATTGTCTTTTTCGCAACAATGGCAACGGAACCTTTACCGACGTCGCGAAGAAACTAGGACTGACGCGTCCGGTTTCCATGTTCCCGTCTTGGTTTTGGGACTTCGACAACGACGGCATTCTCGATCTTTACGT
>CAUZVF010000380.1:0-5979 GCA_963582955.1 Planctomycetota bacterium | reverse complement strand
AGTTAGTACAAGATTCAACAACGACACACCTGTGGTATTTGCTTGCAACACGATGTTTCCACTTGCATCAAGCGTTGCACTCGCGCCTGTAAACGCCGTGTCGATCGCCGAAACAAGATCGCCCAATGTTGTTGTTGCATCGGCTGCAAGCGACGTGCTAATGACTGTTCCGTCGCGGTCGACTCCGGCGATCGTGATTGAATCCCCGGGTACGTAAGCACCCAGATTACTATCGAGGTTGTTTAATAAAGTCGCGGATGTTGCGGCTGCGGCACCGACGGTATATGGGGTTGCTGTCGTCACGACCTGTGCCAAGGGACCGCTTGCATCGGACGTCAAGACCCCACTCAATTCGATTTCTGTTGTGGCGTCGCCTGGAATTATTGCCCCCAAGGGCACGTTGATGGTTTGATCACCGGTAGTCTGAAAGGCCGCGCTGATTGCTCCGGGAACGGCGCCTGCCGCTGGTTCTCCGACGGAACCAAATCGAAGAATCTGATAGCCGGTAGCCGGATCGACCAAGTTTCCCGTGGCATCCAGTCCAAAAGCACCGGCCCGCGTATAGACAGTCTTCGTGCCATCAAAGGCGACGAAATAACCCTCACCCTCGATTCCGAAATCAAACTGTCCACCGGTCGCGTCCAGGTTTCCTTGACTAAGGTCGCTTCCAATTTGTGCAATTTGAACTCCGGATCCAACCTGAACGGGGTTCACTCCGCCGCGCTGCGATGCAATTCCTCCAGATGCGGATCGTCGCGTATCGTAAATCAAGTCAGAAAACAATACGTTTTGCGACTTGTAACCGATCGTATTCAGGTTCGCGAGATTGTTACCAATCACGTCCAACAGATTACTGTGCGCACGTAATCCAGAAACACTGGATGCTAATGAACTGCCCATTGGTTGGCTCCTTCGATCACGTTTGATACGGGTTGACCGCCCACACTAAATAATCAAGTCAATTTGTCGCGTTTGGCTGGCCACGGAAGTGATCCGCGGCGCGTTCAGCATTGTTGCGTTTTTCGTCACATTTGGAGTCGTGCCGTCGTCGAATGGCTCTTCGGAATGCTGCTGCCAGAGATCGTCGCGGCCGTTTCCGTCTTGTGTGATATCCAAATCGACGATCTTGATACCGGAATCGGCCAACGATTCTTTCAGGCTTTGGATATCGTTCTGCAAAGCCATGCACTCTTCACTGACCGTTTCGATCGGTTGGTTGTATTCGTATTGACTGGTGATATCGCTCCCCGATGATGAGCCGTCGCGGGAATGAATGCGGCCGGTTGTGTCGGTGACGGTGACATGGTCGGGCGTAAGTCCCGGAACGGCACTCGCCACTGTCCATACGATTGACTGCGCTTGCTCACGCGTGAAGGCAATTCCCGGTTGCAATTCCAATATGACACTGGCCGTCGTCGGGATTCGTTCCCGAACAAATGGAGATGGATCCGCGTGAGCAATATGCACTTTCACACCGTTGACCGCATGCAAGTCGATTATCGATTCAGCCAGAATGCTTTCTAGCTTTCTGTGCAGCCGCCATTGCGACGTCTCGGGTGTTTCGAATGGCCCCGTGGTTGTTTCCATTGGACTTGTGCCAGGCCCGATACCAATGGGCCGCAGCATGTTGGCTCGGCTCAATGCCGACTGCGGCACCAAGATTGTTGATCCCGAATAGTTCAACTGATATTCAATTCCATTCGATTCCAACGTGGCGACGAACTGAGCGGACTGTTCCGGACTCAGATCCGATGCCAACGCAACAAAGTTCGGACGCGATGACCAAAACAAGACGACGGCGAACGTCAACAGCATCAATGCCGTGACTGATACGAACGTGATCCGCGACCGCAAGTCGGCCTGCGACCACAGTTCCTTCAATTCCTCGAATAGATTGGTGATGAATCGCATTGTTTGGTCCCAGTTCTAAATCTGCATCCGCTCTAAATCTGCATCCGCATGATTTCTTGATGAGCCTCGATGAGCCGGTTCCTGATTTCCAGGACCATTCGAAAGGCCATTTCCGCTTTGGCGATCGACAGAACAACCGACTCGACACTTTCGGTCTTGCCGGTGACGAGATCCTTAAGCGCCGTGTCGGCTTGAAGATGTTGCAAGTTCGCACTTCGCAACAGATCGGCCACGACACCTGAAAACGGAGCGTCGGCTGATTTCGCGACCGGCTTTGGCAAGGCGATGTCGGGAACGGCAACTTTCGCGGCTGCTGGAATTGCGGGAACGGCCATCGGTTACGCTCCCCTCAGCAACGACAAGGCCTGTTGGACAATCTCGCGAAACGATTTGAGCGCACGCAGGTTTGCCTCGTAAGACCGGCTGGCGGTGATCAAATCAACCATCTCGTTAGGCAGGCTGACGTTGGGAAACGTCACAAAACCGTCGGCATCGGCGTCGGGGTGTCCCGGCTTATGGATCCGCGGCATTTCGCTGCTGTCGGGTTGGATGCCGGTGACAGTCACGCCGCGAAACTGTCGCGCGTCGTCGCCGAAGCTGGCACGCAGAGCATTCTCGTAGGCCGCCGCGAACACAACTTGCTTCCGCCGAAACGCTCCGCCTTCGGGCGTTCGCGTGGAATTGCTGTTCGCGATGTTGTTCGCGGCCACTTCCATGCGCAGCCGTTCGGCGGCGAGACCGGAAGCACTGATATCCGTGACGGATAGGATTCGTCCGAACCCCATGGTTCCCCCCTTTCAGTTGACTATCCTGCGTCGGACGCGGCTGTACGCGGGACACAGCCACTACGGGAATACGCCGATGCAAGGTCGCATGCGAAGCACGCCCGTTCGTCCATTGAATTCCGTTGGCTGAGTTTTCCCTTCTTGTCGCCTTTCACGCCGCGAAAGTGGCGCTACTTTCGCGGAGCGAAAGGCGACTATGTTGGTTGTTCTTTGACGCTGTTACTGTCGTCCCGTGATTGCACTGCGCAGCATGCTCAGCTTGCTGGCCAAGACTTGCGAGTACGTTTGATAGAGCAGACTATTTTTGTTGAGCTGTCCCATTTCGATGTCGATGTCGACGTTGTTGCCGTCGGCCCGTTCGGGCAATCCCGCAACTTCATAGACGGTCGGTTCGATTCCGCTAATGCCGGCACCCGATTGGTTTTCCAGCATGCGTGCCAACTTTTGTTCGAACGAAACATCTTGCCGGTGATAGCCAGGTGTATTGACGTTCGCCAGGTTCTGGCTGATGACTCGCTGCCGCAACGCGCCCGACTCGAGCAATTTTCCCAAGAGTGCGAATTGGCTCGGTGTAACGTTCATAATGATTATCCGACGAGTATGGATTCCACGTAATACATCGGCTGGAACGAGCATGATGAATTGGTTGATTCGATCGCACGGTATCCATTAAGGGGAATGCCTCCACACAATGAGGGGAAATCCCTCCGCGCGCTTAGGGGGAATCCCTCCACGCGGTTCAGTGAAGTCCCTGCCCGCACGCGGACAACAACTGCATGAATCCGATGATCGACTTGCTGAACGACACGGCCCGAACGACACAGACTGGCGAAACAACAGCCAAGTCTTCTAAACTTTTTGTCGTTATACTTCGCTCGGTTACGAATGACTCGTTTGACGGCAAGCCGCAGGCGACGGTTTCGTCGGGAAAAGCCAACGCCCGCGGCTTGCCGTTAAACTGGAAAATGTGCCATTTTCAATTGCGAGCGGTATATGTATCTCGCACGTGCCATTACCGTGAAGGGGCTGATTCAATTCGGATGGAGACAGTGCGTTTTGTTCGCCGCCATTTCGAGCACGGTCTGTTTCATCTTCTTGGAGGCGGGTTTTACGCACATCGCGATACCGATACAGATTCTCAGCATTCTGGGCACGGCCGTGGCGATTGTCCTGGGTTTTCGAAACAACTCGGCCTACGGCCGCTGGTGGGAGGCCCGCAAGATTTGGGGCGGGCTTGTGAATCAAAGCCGCACGTGGGCCGCACAAGTCACCACCTGCATCGCACCCGACGATGGTGAGCATGACGAAGCAGCCGCGTTCGAGAAAGAACTCGTTTACCGCCATATCGCGTATCTCAACGCGCTGCGGATTCAGTTACGTGACCAGCAAGATTGGGACGAGGTTGCGGCGTTCCTGCCCGAGGATGAAGCCAAACTGCTCGCGACATGGCGCAACCAGGCGACGCAGATCAACGCCCGCAATGCGGCACGCCTGCGGGATGCTCTTGACCGCGGCTGGCTCGATTCCTACCGCCACGTCGCGCTGCTCGACACCGTCGAACAATTCTACGAACTGCAAGGCAAGTGCGAACGGATCAAGAGGACTCCGTTGCCACGGCAATACTCATTCTTCACGGCGCTCTTCGTTTGGATCTTTATCGTGCTGCTGCCGATGGGATTCGTAGAAACATTGCATTGGTGGACAGTGCCGATATCAGTTCTGATCGGCTGGATATTCATCGCTCTCGAACAAGTCGGCCGCTACACCGAGGATCCCTTCGACAATTTCGTGCACGACGTACCCATGACGGCACTGTGCCGGACGATCGAGATTGATTTACGCCAGATGCTCGGCGAAACTGAACTCCCACCGCCAATCGAGCCGGTGCGCAATATCCTGATGTAACAAAAAGCCGCCCGATGACACACGATCCACGCGAACTGTTGGCTGACTATCCCGTTGTCGCTGAATTCCCTGTTCAATGGGGAGACCAGGACGCGTTCGGGCATGTCAACAACCTGGTCTATTTCCGCTGGTTTGAATCGGCGCGGATCACGTATTTCGAGCGAATCGGAGTTCTGGATATCCAAGCCAAAACCAACACCGCGATTATTTTGGCCTCGATCCAATGCGATTATCGAAAGCAATTGACGTACCCCGACCGCATATTCGTCGGAGCCTCCGTCACGCGAATCGGCAACAGCAGCATGACGGTCAAACATGCGATCGTCAGCGAATCGAATTGCGACATCGCCGCGCAATCCGAGTCGATTGTTGTTTTCTACGACTATCAGAACCAGCAATCCCTGCGCGTGCCTGACGAGCTGCGACAAAAGATCGCCAAGCTGGAAGGGCGCGGGTGCGCATTTGACACTGGTGCCGAAACCTGACGTCGTTGGTACGGCAATTGTATCGACCGCCTGTTTGCTCGTTTACGTTGTCAGCGGCTTGACCCAGAGATCGTAGCCACCTCGCAAGTGGTTGGGAGTTCTCATCTTATAATTAACTTGCACGTAAATGGCTTTCGCTGCGTCGAGGTCGACAATCGTTGGATGCTCACGTGATTCCGCAACGACAACAGTACGGATTCGTCGGTCGCCTTGCCAGATTGCAATGCAAAAACGGGGGGACCCAGGAAATTGCAATCTAGGTATCCGGCCATTCAAGTCAGGATCAGGGCCAACACTTTGTTCTGCGTCTTTCCAACCGGATCCAACATTGAATTGGTAACCGACGCGGCTCGCGGCGACTGCAAGCTTGTTAGTCTTCAGAGGATGGCCGCCTAACATGAGCCGGTTTCCATTTGCTCTATTGGTACCGTAAATTGCGGCTGACAGGTTTGGAAACAAATACCAGCCGTCCTCAAAATAGGAATGAGTGACGTCTCTGATGTGATGCCCCGCCGTTGATAATTCAGTCTTACTAGGAGCCGCAGCTTGCGCAACAACCTCGCTCGGACATTCCGATTTACAGATGCCTTGGAATTCCACATCGGCGCGTGGACTGAGATATCTGTCCATTGACGGCCATTCCGACCATTCGACAGCGACCCAGATTTGATTGTTTGGCGCGAGTTCGGCACATTTTGATGCAGCACAATTCACCATCAACTGCTCATCGGCATTCCAACTATTGCCGAAAGTAGGAGAAACTTGCGTGCCGCCCCTCATGTCGGAATCACTCGGTGTTGAGCTACCAGGATCTGTACGCAGAACCCAGACACCCTCGAACATATCATCTTCCGACTCAGGGTCGCCCAGTTCTCCATTGCACTTGCACAAGT
>CAUZVF010000379.1:0-5984 GCA_963582955.1 Planctomycetota bacterium | reverse complement strand
AACGGAAGATCCGGGACTTGTGAGAGGGGGACCAGTTGGTCCCGTGAGATGTCGATTGCCATGCGGTTCCTTTCGTTTCGCAGATTGTCGCTAACCGTCGCATGGTGTTATCCTATCGCTCATTTTCAGTTTTCATCTCGATGGACACTTTTGCGTCAGTCTTGTCATCCCTTCTCGATTTTTGGCGACGGATTTCTTGGAAAACTTTGTTTCGATGGACATTCCTTTTGCTTCGCAATGCCTTGATCTCATCAAGAATCCCGTTCAATCGATACAGATACTTCGGCTGATTCTGGCGAGATTCGGCCGATTCAATCACGGCGTCACTTGGGTCTTTCCGAAAGCGTTCAAGTCGTCTTCTCAGGGCGTGATAGGGCACATCGAAAATGTCTGCTATTTGTTTGGCAGAGAGGAATTCATTACCAGTCAGCTGGGATTGGCCCCGAACAGTGAATTCAACGGACGGTCGGTCGAGCCAAACTGGATTGAGTACGGTTATCGTTTCGGGAGGTAGTAGATCGCGAAATGACGAATTGTCGTTTGTTTGTTCGTTCATCCGATTTCTCGCATAACCCTTGTTGCTAACTCGAAGTTCGATTCCGCATAAACTTCGACCACCATTCCCAGACTGTTCCCCAAAACAGCGGCGGCAGCTTCTGCGCCATACAATGAACGGACTTGTTGGGCACATGCGTGCCGCAATTGGTTCGGAGACCAATGACCTACATTTACCCTTTTGCAGGCACGCGCGATGGCCTGCTCATAGCTGCGTTTTCCGTATTGATTTGTGAAATGCTTGGAAATTCGTTTTCGTTTCCGCCGTCGTCCATTGGATCGATGACGATCGTGATTTGCGGAGAAGTATCGGTACGCAACTGCATCTCGTGGACAGAAAACGAATGCTTCGGGCGCCTCAGTTTTCAAATGTGAGTGAAGAATCGTTTGGGCGAGAGGGCCAATTGCAACACGCCGAGTCATGCCAAAATGTTCCGTTTTGTGCGTTAGCGGCGTGTAGACCCAAACGTCATCGTTAAGGTCGATATCGGTAGTACGCATGTTGCGAACGTCTTGAGGTCTCATACCGGTCAACCGCTGCACTTGCACCATGCCCGCGATGATCGGATTGATGTTTTCGACAACGGCCGCGACGTGCTCGTCAGATACGGGTTGGACTGGGAATGTTTCCTTCGCCTTGGAACGCCCCCTCTTTAGGCCGTCCACCGTCCGAAGCGCCTCGTAAACCGGCGCCGAGAGCAGCTCTTCGGAGACCGACCATTTGAACATTCGCCGAATTCGATTCACGTTGTCGTTGATATATTTCCGGCTGTGTCTAGCGGAAATCATTTGCTCGCGTACCGTTTTAAGCGCCTTGGGACCGAAGTCAGAAGCGAGTGTGTCGCCGAATAATCGACGGACGAAGCGCAACGCGGCTCGAATTCCAGCCTGTTCGTCAGTCGGTTTGCCGTTGCGAACGTAATGCGACTCAACAAATTGCCAATAGCGCAAGATCAGTTCTTTGACCAGAAGCACGGAACGTGCTGGGCACTCTGGTGCTGCAATTGTGGCGCAGCCATTGAGATAGTCTGAGATCAGACGGCTGTATGCCTTCAGACTGTCGTCGGAGTTGAACTTTCCAAGATAGACGTGCCTGCCATCGATGATGACGCGGGCTTGCCCACTGGCCTTATGCAGGCGGTAGGCAGGAATGCGGGGCTTTCGGGCCATGACTGGGGCTCCTGAACCGGAAGTGGTAGTAACTACCACTTTTTTCAAGGGTTCCAGGTTCCCCAGCCAACGGGCTGGTGGACACCAAATTACTTGTCGTCAACAACTTACGTCAAATCGGGATGACAGGATTTGAACCTGCGACCTCTGCGTCCCGAACGCAGCGCTCTAGCCAAGCTGAGCTACATCCCGGTGCGGTGCATTTTAACAATCGGCGGTCAGTCGTCAACGTATCCTTCCATCGGTCAATTTCCGCTAGCGGCCGCTGTTTAGTGATGCCGAGCCAAAGTATCTCGCCAGATTTTGGTAGCCGGTCTTCGCGGCAGTGATTGGGTCATAACCTGGTCTTCCGTGAATCTGGCCGCTGACTTCAACCATGACTGAACCTGAGTAGTTTCGCTGATGCAGAATATTGGAATACTTGCGATAGTCGATGTTGCCTTCGCCGGGCAGCAGGAATTGGAAATTGCCGGCTTTGCCTTTGGTGTCTTTGGCATGGATAAAGACAGTGTGGTCCAACATCGTGTTCAGTGATTTCTCAAGATCGAAGTCGTAAAGTTGAAAGTGACTGAAGTCGTAATTCAACTTGACCCAATCACTGCCAACTTCTTTGACAAGCCACACGGCGTCGTTGGGGCGATGCAGTGCTCCGCCAACATGGGCTTTGATGGCGAGCATGACTTTCTGTTGTTCGACGACCTTGGCCCATTCCCCAAGTCCGGATGCTAATTGGGATTTCAGGCTTTCCCACTGACTGGCGCGGCCGCCGAGTACGGTTTCGATCAATGGCGGATCCTGCGGGGCCAAATCGTGAGCGAGGTCGCAGGCCGCCTTGAGCCGGTCGAGGTTTTGTTTGCGTTTGTTGGCATCGACAACGACGTGCAGGTTTTCCATGAGGCTGGAAAGATGCAGGCCCGAATCTTCGATCTGTTTCGACAAGTCTCTTCGCTCGATGGCCGTCAATAACTTCGGGTCACAAGGCCAACCGGCCGTTGCCACCAATTCGACGCTCTTGTAACCAATCGAGGCGCACGTCCGCAGCGCCTCGTTCGTCTTCAACTTCCGCATCCCGTACAGACTGAAGCCAAGGCGTATTTTGCGCTTGTTCTTGTCTTTCCGCTCGGCTGCGTTTATGGCCCGGTTGCAAAACTGTGATGTCGTGATACTTGTGGCGGCTAGCGATTGGACAAATTGACGACGTGATATTTTGAGCATATTCATGGTAACTCCAATTTTTTTATTCTTGGCCAGCCATTCTGCGTTCGATGTCCTTGCCGTGCCGGTGATCGTATATCGGCAAGAGTGTCGTTCAAAGAGACTTTCGGGAATCGTTCTGAGAAGAAAATGTGGGAAGTTCCTTGGCAGCGATTGTGGCAGGCCATTGAACGCCACCATCTCTTCCACTGCCAGGTTGGCAGCTCGGATGTGGCCATTCTCCGGCTGGACAAGTCGTAAATCGTGCCCCACAAACAATTTGCACGACGATGGCCGTTTGGCACAGTGCTTGCTTTAGGGTCTCGGAAATCTGGATCTCGGCCGTTGTTTTCCGGTCAATTGAAAATCCAGCGACAATTCTTCACACTCTGCCTTCGATTCCGACGCGAATGTGTCCGAAGGAGCGGAACTCAAGAACAGAAACGAGCTTTGCATCGCTTCTGAATGAGGAATTGCTGACAACCGAGTGACTCAACGTAACGAATTTATTACATACCGTGTTAGTACAATCTAGCTGGTCGAGGAGTAACCGTGGCAAAATTGTTGACGTTCGATGATGAGGCCCGTAAGAGTTTGCTGCAAGGGGTTTCGAAACTTTCACGTGCGGTAAGCAGCACATTGGGGCCACGTGGCCGAAACGCCGTCCTTGACAAAGGATGGGGCGCTCCCAAGGTCACCAAAGACGGAGTTACCGTTGCAGAAGACATCGAGTTGGAAGACCCGTTCGAGAACATGGGCGTCCAACTCGTGAAAGAAGTTGCGTCCAAGACCAGCGAGGTCGCGGGTGACGGGACAACTTCCGCAACGATCCTGGCCGAATCGATTTTTCGTGAGGGACTGAAGTTTCTCGCGTCCGGAACCGACGCCATGTCGTTGGCTCGCGGCGTGCGGAAGGCCGTCGATGCGGTTGTCGACGAATTGAAAAGAATCGCGAAGCCGATCAAATCCAACGACAAGAAGGCGATCGCCACGGTGGCAGCGATTGCTGGAAACAACAACAAGGAAGTTGGCACGATTCTGGCCGACGCGCTGCTGAAGGTTGGCAAGGACGGCGTCATCACGGTCGAGGAAGGCCGACAGGTCAACACAGAAGTCAAGTTGGTCGAAGGAATGCAGTTCGAGCGTGGATACCTCTCCCCACATTTCGTCACCGACGACGACGCTCAAGAATGTGTGCTGGAAAACTGCCACATTTTGATTTTTGAAGAGAAGATCAGTAACGCAAAGGATTTGGTCCCGTTGCTGGAGTCGATTTCCAAGTCGGGTGCGCCGTTGTTGATTATTGCCGAGGACGTTGAAGGCGAAGCGCTGGCGACTTTGGTCGTCAATAAGCTGCGAGGCATCGTCAAAGTGGCTGCCGTCAAGGCACCGGGTTACGGTGATCGCCGAAAAGCTCAGATGGAAGACATCGCCGTGCTCACTGGCAGTAAGGCGATCTTTAAGGATCTCGGCATTAAGATCGAGAATATCGAAATGGGTGATCTTGGAAAGGCGAAAAAGATCATCATCGATGCCGAGAACACAACAATCGTCGAAGGAGCTAGCTCGAAGGCGGCCGTCAGCGGACGGGCCGAAATGATTCGGCGAGAAATCGAAGTGACCGACAGTGAATACGACCGCGAAAAGCTGGAAGAGCGGCTTGCGAAACTGGCTGGCGGAGTCGCCCAGATCAACGTTGGTGCCGCCACCGAAACCGAGATGAAAGAGCGGAAGGACCTGATCGACGATGCCTTGTCGGCGACGCGGGCCGCGATTGAAGAGGGCATTGTTCCGGGCGGCGGAGTCGCTTTGTTGCGATGCCGGGCGTCACTCGACAAGCTCGAACTTTCCGGCGACGAAGCACACGGGGCAACGCTCGTTCGCAATGTGCTCGACATGCCGATGCGGCGAATCGCCGAAAACGCGGGGCTTGACGGAGCGGTTGTGGCCAATCGTGTTGAAAAGGCCAAAGGCAAGAACCACGGTTACGATGCTCTTAAGGAACGATACGGCGACATGTTCGAATTCGGTGTTGTCGATCCCACGAAGGTCGTTCGATCGGCATTGCAAAACGCCGCAAGTGTCGCGTGCTTGCTGTTGACGACCGACTCGATCGTCGTCGAAGAGCCCAAGGATGAGGAAGACGACGACCACCACCACGACGACCACCACGACATGGGTGGTATGGGCGGCATGGGAGGAATGGGTGGCGGCATGCCTGGTATGGGAGACATGGGCGGAATGGGCGGCGGCATGCCCGGCATGATGTAGTCGGCAACGCCAAGAGATGAGACTCGTCGATGGAACCCGGCAAGTGGTGGAAATCGACGCGAGAGATAACTGGAAATTGGGACATTTTTCCTCGAAACAGCGAAATACGGAGCGAACTTGATGAAATTGCAACCCCTTGATGATCGTGTTGTTGTTCAACCACTCGATTCCGAAGAGACCACCGCTGGCGGCATCGTCCTTCCCGACAGTGCCAAGGAAAAGCCGCAGCGCGGCAGCGTAACGTCTGTTGGCCCTGGCCGGCTGCTTGAAAGCGGTGAACGATGTGCCGTAAGCCTTGAGGTCGGTGACGAAGTTCTGTTTGGAAAGTATGGCGGAACCGACATTGAAGTCGACGGCGAAGAAATCAAGATTCTCCGTGAGAGTGATATTCTGGCGAAGATTGCAAAGTAGTTTCGGCGCCGTCAAATCCATGCATGGCGGAACGCATGCGGCAACAGGTTTCGCAACCGGCTACAAATTGCTGAACTAACAACTTGAAAGTGGCACACCGTCATTTCCAAACATTCAGGAGAAACTAGGCGTGGCAAAGCAACTATTGTTTGACGATCGGGCTCGACTCAAGCTGCGGCGCGGCGTGGACACTCTGGCCAAGGCTGTCGCCAGTACGATGGGACCGACTGGCCGAAATGTCATCATCGACAAGAGCTTTGGCAATCCCGTGGTGACGAAGGACGGCGTGACCGTCAGCAAAGAGGTCGAGTTGGAAGACCCCTACGAGCACATGGGCGCGAAACTCGTCAACGAAGTCGCCACGAAAACGAGTGACGTTGCCG
>CAUZVF010000378.1:0-5994 GCA_963582955.1 Planctomycetota bacterium | reverse complement strand
CCATCAAACGCGAGATGGGCAACAAGAACTTTTATGTCGTCTACCAAAATAAGAAACTGACTCCCGAATTCGTATCGGCCTTGATTTTGAAGAAGTTGAAGCAGGATGCCGAGGCGCAAATTGGCCCGATTGCGAACGCCGTCGTTACCGTTCCCTATTATTTTAACGACGTACGCCGCAAGGCGACTCAAGATGCCGGAAAGATCGCGGGCCTGAACGTGATCGACATCATCAACGAACCAACCGCGGCCACTTTGGCATATGCGTGGTGGAAAGGCGAATTAGGCCGTACGGATGTCGATCAAACGGAACGTACAATTCTTGTGTATGACCTTGGCGGCGGGACGTTCGATGTGACCGTCGTGCGTTACACGCCGACACAATTCCGAGTACTGGCAACCGACGGTGATGTGATGTTGGGCGGATTGGACTGGAGCCGCCGGATTGTCGATCACGTCTCTGAGCAATTCAACCAAAAGTTCAAGGAAGATCCGCGTGACGACGCCGAAACCATGCAAATCTTCACACAGGAATGTGAACAAGCCAAGTGTCAGCTCAGCGAAAAGGCCCAGGTGCCTGTTAGCGTTTATTTCAAGGGCAATACGTTGACTGTGTCGTTGACGCGCGGTGATTTCGAACGCATGACGGCCGACTTGCTGCAACGGACCCGTGACACAACGGAATTGGTGATGCAGCAATCGGGCGTCGCGACCGACACACTCGACGAGGCGATTTTGGTGGGCGGCTCGACACACATGCCGGCGGTGCAGGAAATGTTGAAAGAGGTCACCGGCCGAAAGCCAAACACGGACGTTGACCCCGAAGAGGCTGTGTCCCACGGAGCGGCCATTCACGCGGCCATCCTTGAAGCCAAAGCCACGGGCGGCGAAAGCCGCATGGGCAAGGCAATTATCAAGCGATTGCGGTCAGTCAACACATCGGACGTCAATTCTCATCCGCTGGGAGTCAAGATCACCGATCCCAACGATCAAACGCGAAAAATCAACCACATCATGATTCCCAAGAATACGCCCATCCCTCACAGCGTGAAACAACGGTTTGTCACGAATACGGCAAACCAACAGCGGATTCACGTCTGTGTGCTCGAAGGCGAAGCCTCGGATCCAGACGCCTGCGAAACCATCGGTGATTTCCGGATTACTGGATTGCCACCGAATCTAGCCGCCGGTTCGCCGGTCGAATTAGAGTACAAGTACGATGCGAGCGGCCGCATCCACGTAGCCGCCATCGAGCTTACAGGCAACACGGCGGCGGAAACGGAAATTGTCCGTGATTCGGGCCTGGACGACGACGGAGTTCAGAACTTCCAAACGCTTGCTGAACAATACACCGTCGAGTAACGGTAGGAGTACCCGCCCGTGGCATTGGACGTCTACAAAGATTGGCTCGGTATTCCGGAAGATCAGCGGCCGCCCGACCAATATCAACTGCTGCGCCTCGTCAAGTTCGAAGACGACGTCGCTAAGGTCAAGAACAACTACAAAAAACTGAACGCCCACGTGCGGAAGTATGCCACGGGCCAATATTCCGTTCAGTCACAGGAACTATTGAATGAATTGGCCAAGGCCATGCTGTGCCTGGCCGATCCCGAACGGAAACATGATTACGACGAAAGCATCGGCCGCGAGTTTGAAGAGAAAAAGAGCATCACGGGCCATCGTCTGATGCAGAACGTGTTGCTGGAAAAAGGCCTCCTGACCAAGGACCAAATCAAGGAAGCTCAGTCGTTCGCGGATAGTCACGGATTGTCGATGCGCGATGCGATCGTCCAAATGAAATTGGCCGATGAAGAATCCGCGACGGAAGCCATGGCGGTCGAGTTGGGATTGGCGTACGTCGAATTGGCCGACATGCTGCCGGACGACTCGATCCTCGACATGTGTCCCAGAAATGTCGTGAAACGAAATTCCATCCTGCCGCTGTTCGTCGATGGTGATTATCTGCTGGTGGCGAGTATCGACCAACCGACCCACGAACTCGAAGACGAAATGCGGTTGCGTTATGAAATGCCAATGCGGGCCGTGATCGCGACGCCGTTAGCCATCAATCAGGCGATCGCGAAATACTACGCGGCCGGAATGCGCGACGAAGCGTCGGCAAAAGGGGGAACAGGCACGACGAAAAAGGCTTCTCCGAGAAAGCAATCTCCCAAATCTCTGCAAAAGCCATTTTCACAACTCTCGGAAGGCGAAAAAAAACAGCGTACGCAAATGGGATATCTCTTCATGATGTGGGGATTTATCGGGTCGGTCGTTTTCGATGAATTCCTGCTGAAGCCGTACGTTGTTCCCGACTTTCTGCAATTCGGTATCTTGCCATCCTTTACGACTTTGATCGTGACACCAATCGTTGTGTGGTACGTTTTGAAAGTGTATTGGAAGTAACAAGATCACGTTTCGCATGTTGCCGCGACGCCAATGCAAGCTACCAGCCACTCCAACAGCCGAGCCACTCCAACAGCCGAGCCACTCCAACAGCCGAGCCACTCCAACAGGCTAGCGGGAAGCGTTAGCTTCCTGGCTGCGGCCCTTCCGCCCGTTTCTCAGCCGATCTGCATTCCAACACGCTTCTCAGCTCCGAATGTCGCGCGTGTTCTAAATCAGCTTCTTAAAGAACTTCAAGTCCATCGCCGTTTGTTCGATGCATTCATCCGTCGTCATGTCCTTGAAACTGTGCCGGCCTTTGTACTCGCTGTGTAACGAGTAGTTGCCGGCATAACCCAGCTTTTTCAGGGTTGAGACAAATTCGGGCAACGGACAGATGCCGTCGGCACAGGCAACCAGCCGCGTGTGCCATCTCAATTGGCCCGTCTTGTCGCGTTCGCCGCGTTCCCAATGGAAGTTCTTAACCGAACACAGCGCCGTCCACGGTGCAAGGAGATCCAGTCCTTGGCGCCAACCGTCTTTGCCGCCTTCCAGCGTCATGTGCAGCGGATCGACGTAAGCGCCCAATTCCTTCGGCGAAAAGTCACGCAGCAATTCATAGAGCATTGTCCCATGCGACGGGATGAAAGTGCCCGAATGAATGTGGATACACGGCAGCACTCCGAATCTTGCCGCGAGCTTTGCCACACTAGCGACGCGTTTACGAACGGCGGCGATTTGTTTGGCCAGAGTTCCCAACTCACGGTACCGGTAGTATCCCATCTTGATCCGATCAATTTTCTGCTCGGCACAGGCCGCAAGAATGCGTTCGGCCGTGCCGTCCGCATCCGTGATCGATGTCGTCAGTTGCAAGATTTCAACTCCAGCGTCCCGGGCCGCATGAACGGCCGCCGGTAGTTCCTTCGTGACATTCTTCGGATCAATGTGCCCGCCAGGCCGCACGGTCAGATCGAGTCCATCCAAGCCGATGCGTTTGAAAATACGGCAGACTTCGGGAATGGGACGATCTTGAAAACTCTTAGTAAAGGCCACGACCTTTCCACCTTCCCTGTCGCCCTCTTTCTCGGCCGCGGTACTGAAAGAATTGGCCAACGATGCAGCCGTAACGGCCATGGCAGCCTGTTGCGTTGATTGATTCAAAAACCGGCGGCGATTGATTTCGTTCATAGTTGTGGTCCTTTCATGGTCGGATTCAACAAGTATTTTGTCACTCACGTGGCAGAGTTTTCAATAACTTTCGGGCCCTGCCCTTCCAGGCCGAATGCTTGCGGGCGATTGCTTTTGGACTGCCGTTGATGTCCAACAACAGTGCCTGAAGCTGTTCTCGGGCTTTCTGTGTTCGTCCTTCTTCCTGATAGATGGCCGCCAGCAGAAACAAAGATTCCGGATGTCGCCAGCGGCGGACGTGTTTCTCTAGCTGCTCGCGAGCGGACTGTTGGTCGCCTAGCTCAAACAACGTCTTTCCGTAGGCTAACGAAACATCGCCGAACTTGTATTCCGGTTCGAGTTCCAGCAGCCGTTCGAGCCGGCTCTTGGCCGATTCGAATTCTCGATTTCGAATATCGACCAGTGACGCTCCCCACAAGGCTTGCTGGTTGTCCTCTTCTTTCGCCAGTGCCTGCTCGTAAACTTCGCCGGCTCGGTCGTACTGATTAGTTTCTCTCAACGCGTTGGCCAGTTCGACAAATTGGTGAGCGTTTCCGATTTGTTGGGCGGCAGTCGCCAGCCGTTTGATCTCACCTCCCCGCCCCAGCGATCGCAGAAACGGCGGCATCCGCACATTGCTGCTCGGCAGCCACCGCGCGAAAAAGTAAACAATCGGCGCCACGAACCACAGGATGATGAATATCCACAGCCAGAAGTAACGGTCCTGCTCATTCCGGATACAATGAATAAACATCCACAGCCAGAAAATGAAATAGACAATGCCAAACCGCCCGATCACCCAAAATACTGGGCCGAAGAATGCGAGTGGTGTGCTGCTCATGACGACATTGCCGTGCGGATGGTCGAGAGTTAGAAAGAATGCAATTTGTGGAGGTGTCAATAAGATGATATCGATTTCGGTTCTTGTCCAGCCACCGAACTGATCCCGGCGAAAACTGAAGTTTCAAGCACGAGCCTGCCGTTATTCGATGGCGGCATGACATAACATTCCGATAAACGAGAACGTGAAATGAACGAACTTGAATCACTGAAACGCCAAGTGTGCGATGAGATTGAATCTCGGCGTGACGCGATCGTTGAGATTGGCGAATCGATCATGGACGCACCGGAATTGGGATTCAAAGAGCATCAAACGGCGGATCGTGTCAAAGGCGTTTTCGAGGAACACGGGCTGTCGTTTGACGATGAGTTGGCTCTGACGGGCGTCAAAGCCGTATTGCACGGTGCCCGGTCCGGTCCAACGGTGGCGTTGATGGGCGAGTTGGACGCTCTGCAAGTTCCCGGCCATCCGCGCTGCGATCCGCAAACCGGCGCAGCGCACGCGTGCGGACACAACGCGCAGATCGCCGGACTGATGGGAGCCGCGATGGGTCTTGCACAAGCGGGCATCGCCGACAAATTGGCGGGCAATGTCGTGTTCTTCGCGGTACCGGCCGAGGAATACGTCGAAATCGATTTCCGTTTGGGTCTGGTCAAACAGGGCCAAACGACATTCCTGACCGGCAAGCAAGAGCTGATTCAACTCGGGCATTTTGACGACGTCGATATGGCCGTCATGATTCATTCGACCAGTCCGGATGTCAGTGACGGACGCATGGGGCTGGCTCCGTCGTCGAATGGATTCGTGGCGAAGAACATCCGTTTTCTTGGAAAGGCATCGCACGCAGGTGGATTTCCCGAACGGGGCATCAATGCGCTGAACGCCGCTCAGTTGGCGCTGAGTGCGATCAACGCTCAACGCGAGACCTTTCGCGATCAAGATTGCGTGCGCGTCCATCCGATCATCACGAAAGGCGGCGACCTGGTAAACATCGTCCCGGCGGAAGTCCGCATGGAGACGTACGTGCGCGCCAAGACGCCAGATGCCATCCTTGACGCGTCACAAAAAGTCGACCGGGCGTTGCGCGGTGCGGCGGTCGCCCTGGGCTGCCGTGTCGAGATCGAAACGGTCCCCGGAAATTTGCCGTTGTGCAACGATTCGAAGTTGGCGGAATTCTTCCGTCAGAACGCCGGCGAATTACTCGGTGCCGACGGATATCGCGATTATCCGCACGGTGGCGGTTCGACCGACGCGGGAGACCTGAGCCAATTGATGCCAGTTCTGCACCCCATGATGACCGGAGCCAGCGGGGCACATCACCAAACCGATTGGCACATCACCGACTTCGATGCCGGCTATGTTGCTCCCGCCAAGACGTTGGCAATGATGGCGATCGATCTACTGGCGGACGATGCGAAGAACGCGCGTGATGTGTTGGCCAATCACCAGCCGGGAATGAGCAAGGACGAGTACTTGAAGCGCCAGTCCTCCGTGTTTCGAACCGAGTCATTCGACGGCGCGAACTGATTGCGTGCATATCGGAAACGGAACAAGAATCTCGCGGGGCAAATAGGAATACCGACGACAAGAGAATTGCAAAGC
>CAUZVF010000377.1:0-6013 GCA_963582955.1 Planctomycetota bacterium | reverse complement strand
CCAAACAGCAGCAGATGTGCAAGCCGTATTCAGATTTGATTTTCTCAACAACTCTGGAAATGTGGCCGACCTCACGGTCGCTGGGACCACGGCCGCTCGCGACGATGCAATAGGTCCTAGCCTGAGATTCCGCCGCCTGACGGGCTCCTTCCAGCAGTTTCTCTTCGTTTAGCAGTGAGTATTTCGAAATGTCGGCCTGCGAATTGGCCGCTTGCGAGCAATACCCACAATCTTCGGGACACAGGCCACTCTTTGCATTCTTCAAATAGTAAAGCTGGACCTGCGTGCCAAAATAGTGATGCCTCACTTGAAACGCGGCGGACAACAACGACGGAATCTGCAGATCGTCGGAGTTCAAGATTTCGAGACCTTCGGCATGCGTCAGTTTGTGTCCGTCAAGACACCGTTTAGCAAGCGCATGCCAATCGGCACCGAATGCAACCTCGGCGAGAGTGATCTGCATGACGTGATTTCCGTGATCCGGATACTCGTGCAATTTCATTTGCCACGTGCTGCCTTATTCGTCCTTTTTCTCATTCGATTTTGAATCTGACGCATCATTTTTCTTGTGATCGTCGTCGTCATCATTGTCTTTGTGATCTTTCCCGTGCCCTTCGTCGTCGTCATCCTTTTCGCCGTGTTTGTGCTCGCCGTCTTCGTCGTGATGATGTCCGAATTCGCCGCTATATTCCTTGTCGCCGATCTTCAGTGAAAAGTCGGCGTCGGCGTCTTCTTCATCCAGATAGTGAACCAGTTCCTCATCGACGATTTCAAACTGAGACGCTTTGGCATTCTGGCCATCACCCGAGTCCACTGCCGCTAATTTGAAGTCGGCTTCCTTATCATTGATAACGGCCGACAGCACGATTTCCTTTTGTTCGATCGCGACGGCATTCTCGGCGTGAGCATCAAGCACGTAAACAGTCAGCTTGTGCTCGTCATGATTGACCACAAACTCGGCATTGTACTCGTGGTCTCCGAGTTCGACCAACTCACCACCGTGCGGAGCTTTGTGCGCGTGCTCTTCTTCGTGCTTCTTCGCGATCTCCTTCGATTTCTTCAGATCGAACTCCTTGGTTTCGCTGTCGTCGGAATTGCAGCCAAGAATTGCCGTGACGAAAAACATACTCAATAAAAGGGCAAACGAACGCATTGTTTCAGTCCTTTTCTAGTGCGGCTTTATGGTTCTGATTCCGTTGAAATTGGAATCGTGCAGTTTGTTGAAAACCCAATTGTCTGCGAGGCTCGTCATTTTATACGTTTGGTTCTTCAGCATTGCTGGTTTCGTTGGGCGTTTCTAAATCGCTTTCCGCTTCTCCTTGAATGTAAGTTCGACCGCGATAAAACTTGGCGGCGACAATGAATCCCAGTCCCGCGAGAAATATCGCCGCGGTGAAGAACCAATAGTAGGCCGCGCCGTCTAGTTTGCTAGACTTGTCGTCGTTCTGGATGAAATAGTTGACCGCCGCCGTGAATAGGTTGCCGAGCGTCACCGACAACAAATAGAGCGACATGATGAACGACTTCATCTTGTTTGGCGCCTGTGTATAGGAAAATTCCAGGCAGGTAATCGAGATCATGATTTCCGCAGCCGTCATCAAGACGTAAGCCCACAACTGCCACTCAATCTCGGGCCGGTAACCAGACATCGGCGGCGTGTTCGTGAGCATCCATTGGTGGCGATGCCAGGTCCGAGTTGACGGCAATTTCGCCCAACGCAACAAACTTGCCACCCCAATTCGACGTGATGCGAATCATCAGGTACTCGGATTGTACGCTGTCGGCACCAAATTCGAGGTGTTGTGTTTCGGCGGACTTCCGCAGTTGGATCGAACCCACACTACGGTTCCAATTCCATTGTCTTTCGCCGTCCTTAACCCCATCTGAATCTCCGAGACGGGTGTCGCCAACAAAGACTTCAACATCTTTGGCCCAGCAATTCTCGACGTCGGCTCGCGTAACGGGCTTTGGCTCCACAACTTTGTCAAAGCCTTCGAGCCGGGCTTCGTCAGTGGCACGGCTTGCCGCAGTCTCCTCGGCTTTTTTGAGGAATCCGGTGGCGTCAGTGCCCGTGGTGAAGTCGATCGACGACAACGTCCATTCCCGATGTTCTCGCAGACGTAAGACGATCTCTTGCTTGACCGGTTTGTCGGCTTCCAATTTACTCGACACCCAACCAGTCTTGTCTCGATTGCCGTCAAAAAGCCGTTCGACCGGCCATTCTTCAACGCTCGCTTCCGATGTCGCCGAGATGACTTCCCCGCCCGTGATCTGCATGTCGATCCATGCCGGCAATGCAAACGCCGGCACAGCCACAAAGAAACCGATCCCAACCTTGCGGAGCGGCGTCAGCGGAAAGACGCGATTGATGGCCGGATAAACAACGTAAGAGAACAACGGGATGAAGACTAGAATCAGCAGCGGATTGGCAGCCTGAATCTGCGACGGCAGCCATTCGAATTGATTTGTAAAAGTGTAATCGATGAATCCAAGGTTGAAGTACGTGCCGTTCAGCCAGTCGGGCACGTCCCACACTCGGTCCATGCGTTTGGCCTGATGTACCCACGCCGATCCCGTTTGGTCGAAAAGCGACCAGAACATTGCAACGAAGACATACACAATGGCCAGATTGGCGATCGCCCGCAGACCTTCGCCCGAAAACGCCTCACGCACAGCGGCCAGCCCACGAGCCGGTACATGGATGAATTTCCGACGGCCCATCCAAAACATGAATGTGGCCATCGCCATCAGAATGCCGGGCACGCCGAACGCCCACCCCGGCCCATACTTCGACAGTAGTATCGGCGTCAGCAGAGTCGAGAAGAACGCCCCAAAGTTGATCGCGAAATAAAACCAACCGAAGACCTTGCTGATCAGGTGCTTGTTCTGGCTGCCGAATTGGTCGCCGACATGAGCCGACACACAAGGCTTGATCGCTCCCGTTCCAATGGCAATCAACGTCAATCCGACAAACAAACCATAACGCGTCTCATTCAATGCCAACGCCAGATGGCCGAAACAATACACGATTGACAGCCACAGGATCGTATTGTATTTGCCGAGGAACACATCAGAGGCAATTGCTCCCATGATGGGAAAGAAATAAGCTGACGCGACGAACAAGTGAAACCAGAAGTTGGCATCTTCGTTGCTCATGACGTCTCGGCCCGCGCCGGTCGAAGAGACCAGATACTGCGTCATGAAGATGAATAGAATCGTGCGCATCCCATAGAAACTGAATCGCTCGGCGGCTTCATTGCCGACAATGTAAGGAATTCCCGGTGGCATCGAAGTCGACGCAACTGGAGATGTCTCGTACTTGGATTCCGTCATCAGGAGATTCCATTCAATTCTTGTTTGTCACCGCTGTTCCGAATCAGTCCAGTCTTCCAACATTAGTTTTGGCACGCGACCAAAATCAACGAAGTTGCGTGTGAGAACAGTCATCTTTCGTGCGAGTGCAATTGAAGCGATTCGCAAATCCATCGTACCAATTCGGACGCGCTGCTTTCTAAGATCCGCGAAAATTTGCGCCGCTTTGTTGTCAAACGAAAGCACTTGTGCGACCGCGAAATTCGCAATCACCCGTTCCAACCGCTTGTAACCTTTGACGACCCCGGTGAGATCTTTCGCCTTTGAAATGTAGGCGTTCCAGCCCATTACCTGCTCGTGGAAACTAATGATGGAGACAAAAAACTCTTCTGCCGTGTGCAGCCGAATGCGCCCGATTAAGTTCGTAAAAGTCAGACGTGGACTTCTGCTGGGAAATCACAACGTGGTCGGTATCAAGCAGAAACATACTGATTCCGTTCATTTGACAGAGTTGCGAAACTCAATCCCAAGCTTCACGATCTCGTCAAATTCCGGGTCGTCCTTAAAAGTTCCCGCGATCTGTTCGACCCACGATTTTCTGTTCGAGTGTGGCGGCATTTGCCGTTTTAGAATGGCAAGCTCTCGCTCCACTTCAGTCAATCGTTCCTCAATCGTCTGATTTTCGGGCATTTCATCTCAGCCAAAATTGTCGATGGTCAATTTCTTAATCCTAACACGATGTGCAGGATTCCGTTACTCCGAAAACTTCATTCCAAGACTCTTCACCAGAAACGCCCATTCGTCGGCGACTTCTTCGATGATTTTTGAGGTTGGCTTTCCGGCTCCGTGGCCGGCGCGGGTTTCGATGCGGATCAGAACCGGGGCGTCGCCGGCGTGAGCTTTTTGCAAACGTGCCGCGAACTTGAAGCTGTGGCCGGGGACGACGCGGTCGTCGGTGTCGGCTGTTGTGACCATCGTGGCTGGGTATTTCGTGCCATCTTTGATGTTGTGGTAGGGCGAATACGCCAGCAGGGCTTTGAATTCTTCGGGATCGTCGGCCGAGCCGTAATCGTCGACCCAAAAGCGTCCGGCGGTGAATTTGTGGAATCGCAGCATGTCCATCACGCCGACTGCCGGCAGACAGGCTCCGTACAAGTCAGGACGCTGAGTCATGCAGGCTCCAACCAACAGGCCGCCATTGCTGCCGCCTTGAATCGCCAACTTGGGAGTTGAAGTGTATTTGTTTTCGATGAGCCATTCGGCCGCGGCAATGAAGTCGTCGAACACGTTTTGTTTGTTCAGTTTGGTGCCGCCCTGGTGCCACTTTTCTCCGTACTCGCCTCCGCCGCGCAGGTTGGGCATGGCGAAGATGCCGCCCATTTCCATCCATGCCAGCCGGCTGATCGAAAACCGGGGCGTCAGAGCGATGTTGAATCCGCCATATCCGTACAACAGCGTCGGATTCGAGCCATCCAATTTGATGCCTTGTTTATGAGCGATAAACATCGGCACGCGCGTGCCGTCTTTGCTCTCGTAGAAAACTTGCTTGACCTCGTACTCATCCGAATCGAATTTGACGTTGGCTTTGCGGATCAGTTCACTGCGACCAGTGATCATGTCGTATCGAAAGATGTTGGTCGGAGTTGCGAAACTTGAAAACGAATAGAATGTTTCAGTATCGGTTCGGCGGCCTCCGAAACCCGATGCCGAACCGATGTCGTTAAATTCGACGTCGCGGACGAATTCTCCGTTCGTCGCGTAGATTTTGAATTTTGTTGTCGCGTCTTGCAGATAATTGGCGACAAACATATTGGCGACGAAACCGACGCCTCGCAGAGTTTCCTCGGCCTGCGGAATGATCTCGCGCCAATTCTTGCGGTCCGGCTCGCGGATGTCGATCGCGATCAGCCGCCGTCGCGGAGCATCGACATCGGTTTTGAAATAGAACGCCGGTCCATCGTTGCCCACAAATGTGTACTCGTTATCGAAGTTGTCGATCAGATCGAGCGGCATGCCGTACGGTTCATTGAGATCCTTGTAGAGGATGCGGTACTTGTCGTCGGTGCCTTTCCAGATCGTGATAATCAGGTAACGTCCGTCTTCGGTGACATCAGCTCCGAAACCCCATTTCGGATGATCGGGACGTTGGTAAACCAATGCGTCGTCCGATTGAGACATGCCAACTCGGTGGTAAAACACCTTTTGGTTGACATTCAAATCTTGGAATTTCGCGCCTTCTTCGGGTTCGTCGTACCGGCCGTAAAAGAAGCCACGATTGTCGTGTGTCCATGAAGGGCTGCTGAACTTCACCCACTTCAATTCGTCGTCAAGAACCCGGCCGGTGTCGACATCCATGATTCGCCAGGTGCGCCAGTCCGATCCCGCCTCGGCGACGCCGTATGCCACGTATTCACCGTCGTCGCTGAAGCTGGTGCCGGCCAGAGCAACGGTGCCATCCTTCGACCACTTGTTGGGATCGATGAACACCCGAGGTTTGCCGTCGAGTGAATCCAACGTGTACAACACATACTGGTTCTGCAGCCCGTCATTTTTGTAATGGTAGTAGCGGCCGCCGCGCTTGAACGGCGTGCCGTATTTCTCGTAATTCCAAAGTTCCGTCAGCCGCTTCTTGATGGGCTCGCGTTCGGGAATTGATTCCAGGTACGCGAACGCTTCTTTGTTTTTCGCGGTCACCCAGGCG
>CAUZVF010000376.1:0-6023 GCA_963582955.1 Planctomycetota bacterium | reverse complement strand
TCTTAGATTGCTCTAACGGACGGCTCAAATCGACTGCATGGCCATTACTCCAGCTTCGAGTTCCTTTTGCGGTCGAGACGAAACTCATTCCCAGCCCGCTAACTAGCTTGATAATTCGGAATGAATATGTTGTCAGGCCACCGTCGTCCCTGAATCCATAAAACACCATTGGTTCATCGAGTTCCACAACTGTCTCAGGTAGCGGCTTACCAGGCTCGACCTTCACGAATCCCAATTCCTGAAGAATGGAGTCGTCGATTTTTGGCTCTTGGAATGGCTGTTTCGAGTCAAGCTGTTTCCAGCTCTCGCGGATCTTGTTGAGAAAGTCACTTCGGTTTCCGATCGTCCCCAACAAATACCATGCTCGGACAAGTGCCGCGCGAGACTGGTCGTTTTCCTTGTTGGCTCGATGCAGGTTCGCGCAAGCCAACCACGCGCGAACAGATTTTGGAGGACGTTGCTTGAAGAGTTCCAGAAGCTGTTTTCGTTGGTCGCTCGACAAGTTTCGATGGAACATCATCAAGACACCGATTGATGGTTTGGCCGTATCAAGGATGGTCTGAAGAGCGGCGTGCAAAGTATATCCCGTCAAGTAATCTGTGTATTGAGCGTAATAAATCTTCGCTTGGGGTTGCGTGCCGTGTTCGTCAGCGAATTGAAAACTGTGAGAATTCTTCCGTTTGGGAAACACCATCAGAATCACTGATCCCTTTTGTAGTCGCACATGCGAGGTGAATTCCGAATCCATGCTCTCGCCTTTAAGTTTCCAACCGTTTGCAACGAGTTGATCGCGGAGTTTTGTCAACAGTCCCTTCGCGTCACGGTCGCTGACGAATCGCCACATCGATTCATTTCTGGTCATGAATCCGTGAGCGGACACCATCAGCTCGGCATCGAATTCTCGTAGGAACTTCAATTCCAACGGAGCTTCGTATTCTGGATAGAAAGACTTCGGAATCTCGGGCAGCAAGCCTCGCTGGCCGATCCACTTCTTGAAGTCGCCATCCAGCTTGTCAACAATCTGCTTGGCGATATTCGCCGCCGCCAATTTGTATTTCGCGGCGGATGAACTGAGGCCGGTTGTGGTTGATTTATGTTGTAGCGTACCGTTCAAACTGAACTCGACGATCGGCGGCGATAGGTGATCGATGTAACTTGCGTTGCCACGTGCAATAGCCCGGCCGGCTCGGACGTCGATTTTGGCATCGATTTCGTGCTTGATCAGGAAGCCTGATTCTTTGAACTCGCGTAGGTCCAGCGTGACATAAACATCCGGTGCCATCTCGCCGACCGCCGGTTTGTGACCTTTCGGATAGAATTCGAGCTGATTGACGTAATCCAGCTTTCTAAATTCTTTCAGCAAGTCCGCGGAAACTCGTTTCATCAACAGATGATCCGAATGATTAAAGACAGCAATGTGATGAAAGCGAAAGCGGGCGTCGCCGGAATGAGTCGTCGTCGATGACGAACCGAACGAATTCGAAGCCTCGATCTTTCCCGCGTGAACCTCCAACAGAGGTCGGTCAACGTTGTCGCCTCCGACTTCCTTTAGCTCGCCTTGTCCGTCGCGAACGAACTTTTTCGGCTGATTCGGAACGGCGGGTGCCGGACCAAACCACAGAGCCGCGAATGCAATCAGCGGAATCGCGGCTACGATCAGGACTAATCGTAGTTTTCGTGATTGTGGCTGGCGATCAGTGAAGTTTTGTTGCGGCGATGGCGTATCGTCGATGCTCATTGGCTGTTCTCCTTGAGTCGCTAAAGTCGCAAAACTTCAGAGTGTTTCTCAGTTTTCGTCTGAATGATAGCCAATCCAGCTACCTTGAATTCCGAATGCCTGAATTGTTTTTCAAGTCTGCCAGCAAAGTGCGCGTCGCTGTCAGTTCCGCGGTCAAACCGTCAACAAGATGGGTTGTGCCGCCGTCCGGGAGTACTTCCCAGGTGTAAGTTTCGACTTCGAGGTGCGGTGCGTCGTCTAACTTGCCGACAGCTTCGAGCGCCCGGCGCAAGTCGGCTCGCGTTGTTTTCAGAGGTCCCAGCGATTCGGCGTTGACTGGCACGTGAAAGTGGACGCGCCAAGTTTCAGCATCGCGAAACGGACGTTGTGGCGAAAGTACAAAGTCGCGATCAAGGTCAACGTATCGATGAATCTCGCCCGTCGTCGTGCGTGCTATCGTCTGGTGCAAGTAACGGGGCTCGACGTATCGTACGAGCGCCTCGCGGCCGTCCGCGTTGTTGGCAGGATCGTCAAGTTGGATCGCACAAGTGATGTGAATCTTGTTGATCCGAATTCCAGCGTTCGACAGCGACTCAATCGATTCGGCGACGTCTTCAAACTCAACCGACTGATGACAGACGTCGTAGCAGACTCCAATGTATTGCTGCGTGATGTCCAACAGATTTCGATCGGTCGCGACCTGATTCAATTGGTCAAAGAACGCCAGGGTCTCGGCGGTTGTTTCCAGTATGCAGAGCGGCTCGGGTTCGATCGCCAATCGAATTCGTTTGCCAGTGTTCTGATAGAGCTGATCGAGACGTGTTGACAGATCGATGAGCTGACCGATCGCTTGATCGATGAAGTTCTCAGCGCGCGGCAGCTCTTTGAAGCCCAACGGTACGGTCGAAAGACTGCCCACGACGTCATCGGGCATCAAGTCAGCCAAAACGCGAGTGCAGTCCCAAGTATATTGAAGACGCCGCGCGTCGGCCCAGTCGGGGATGTAAACATTCTCCTTGACGCGTTCGCCGTGGAAATCTCCGAATGGAAATGTGTTCAACGTGTAACACACCAAGCCGCGTTGCCGCAGACGTTCGGCAAAATCGGTGACGAGACCGGGCGACTGATGCATTTCCTGGACGACCGAATTCGCCAGCCACAGCCCGGCCGCCAACGGCTCGCCGTACTGATCCGCGACAGGAACCGCGTATTGGTCGAGACCAATTTCCACCTCGGCAACCGTTCGGCCCGGATGCACGTTCGTGCAATAACTCAGTGGCAGCGTGCTATATGTCATTGATAATACTCTGCACGGTCAAATCTTGAGGATCACACAGGCGAGATGGCGGGGTAGAACCGCAATTCGTGACCGGAATGAGTATAGTTACAATCCGTCTCGCGTGCCGATTTCGGCGTGTAGAACCGTTGTCCCAACTGTTTTCTGCACGCGGAGGAAGCAATTGATGACAATTGTTCTACAAAGTGAGTGGCATTGGGCTAGCGCCCATCGGCTGATTTCATCAGCCGCGACGTGCTTGCGTCCGGTCCCTACTGGTAAATTCTCATCCGCCGCTCGCCCTGCAGCTTCATACCCGTTTCATGCTAACCCGATGGCGTGCGAAAAACTATAATCCCCGACGGTTGGCAAGCGAGCCAGCCGGCGGACAGTTGCCGCGTAAGCGGAACCTTTCCGGCCGTTGTGGGTTAAATTACTTTGCAACCACACTGACTGTGATCGAAAGCCGATTCCAAATCCGTGGCGACCACTGCAATTCAACAAACTCAGTATCTTCGTGACCCCGATGTGCAATTGATGTTGCGCGTGAGGGACGGTGACGATATTGCCTTTACGGAATTGGTGGAAACGTACCAAGACCGGTTAATCGCGATTTTCACACATTTGGTCGACGGGAAGGAAACCGCGGAAGACTTGGCCCAGGATGTTTTCATGCGAGTCTATCGTGCTCGGGATCGTTACAAACCCAGGGCGAAATTCTCGACGTGGTTGTTCCGCATCGCGAATAATTTGGCCAGCAATCTAAGACGCAACAAGGGGCGCCGGCGTGAAGTTTCGCTGAATCCCAGTGATTCCGGCCCGTTGGGGACTCGGCCGGAGGAACGGCTGGTTGCCGACAAATCCGCCTTCATGCCTGTCCGGCAAGTTGATAAGACGGAACGACGCGACATGGTACGGTTGGCGATGGACAGTTTGAATGAGCGTCAGCGGATGGCGGTATTACTGCATAAGTTTGAACAAATGAGCTATGCCGACATCGGGGCCGCGATGGATTTGAACACGACGGCCGTCAAGTCGCTCTTGTCGCGGGCACGTGAGAATCTCCGTGAAAAACTCGACAAGTATATGACTTAGGCCAGCATCGCCGACAATGTGGATAGAGCCAACGGAAAATGAGCAGCCAATCTGAACTAACTTCCGAACAGCGCGCCAATCTCGTGGCTTATCTGGACGGTGAGCTGAGCGAGGATGCGACGAACGAAATCGAACAGCTATTGGCTGTCAGTGCTGAAGCACGCACTGAAGTCGAAAAACTTTCGTCTACGTGGGATTTTCTTGACGATCTGGGACAGCCGAAGGCGTCGCCAGGTTTCAGCGAGAAAACGCTGGCAACCGTCAAGATCGCCGAAGTGCAATCGGCCAACGGCAGGTGGTTATCCGCCAGTGCCCGCCGCGGAGCGGTGACGACCGCGTGGATTGTTGCGATGGCACTTTCGGCCGTCCTCGGATTTTTCGGGACCAACCGCTGGTTTCCCAATCCGGCAACGGCACTGACCGATGAGCTACCTTTGATCGAAAATCTACACATCTATTCGGAAATCGAAACGGCTGATTTCCTTTCACAACTTAGAGACAGCGGGTTGTTCGATGACAAGCAATCAAACGAATCCGAAGAATGAAACCGGCCGCGCCGCGACGCATTTCGGAATCCCACCCAAAATCGGATGGGGCCGGTTGGCCGGCATCATTGCCGTGCTGGCCACGCCATTGCTGATTGGCGCCGGAAGGCTTGATTCTACCGAGCGGGACACCCATCGTCAGCACATCGAAGAGATGACGCAGGCTCAGCGAAATCAGTTGAGCCACAACTTCCGACTATTCAAGCGGCTGGCAACGACGGACCCAGAAACCCTGACGGTATACCGCGACATTCAAGCAGCCGTCGACCAAGACGACGAATTGCTGAAGGTCGCCAATGCTTACCACGGCTGGTTGAGAACTCTGTCGCTTACCGAACGGCAGCGGTTGGAAAACGAGAAAGATCCGCGAAAACGAATCGCTTTGATCGGTGACATCCAGGCCGAACGGGCGAAGAGTACGGAACAGCAGAAGCGCCAGTCGATTCCCGACCGAGTCGTACCGGCGATCGCAAGACAACACTTTTCTGCTCAAGATCGTTTGAGTGACGAAGATTTGGCGGCCATCATGAAAATCGCGGAAGACCACCTCTCACTCCAACCAGCGCAGCGGGGGAAACTTGAAAAACTGGAAGGTGCCCGCCGGTACGCCCAGATAATTGGCATCCTTGTCAAAAACAGTAACGAATCGAATACGCCGCTACAGGCAATTTGGTCCGAGTCCGACACCGAACTAATCGATGAAATGGTCAATTCGATTTCCAACGAGAATCAACGGGAGAAACTGCAAAAGCTCGGTTTGCTGCCAAAAATGCAGCAAGTCTTGGTACGCATGGTTCTCAGGTCGGTGATTGCTGAAGTGCGGGAAGAAATACGGGATGAGGTGCATGACAATCCGCCGCGCCATGCTGATTTGAGGCAGCTCTTCTTCAACCTTGACGACGCAGAGCGTGACCGGATCATGCAAATGCCAAAGCGTCAACAGCGAATGGCTTTGGTCCACAAGTACTACTCGCGGCAGTACCCGATGAGTGAACTGAAGACCATAATGAAAAGGTTCGTTTCGCGAGACAATCAAATACGAAACAACAGGCCACGGCAGTTCCCAGAAAACCGTCAGCGCCCATTTCGGAATCAGGATCGCCCGGGAAACAGGCGTGGCGCCGATCGCGGCAACTTCGAAGATTAGGGAGAACAGAATGGCCGGCGCATCGGGACGTGTCATTGTTGTCACCGGAGCCACCCGTGGATTGGGACGCGCCATGGTCGGCGGATTTGTCGAATCCAGCCATCGCGTCATTGGTTGTGGCCGATCGCTGAACGCCGTCAAGAGTCTCGAGAGTGATTTCGGAAAACCACATCGGTTTGATTGCGTCGACGTTAGCGACGACGCTCAGGTTTCGGAATGGGCGGCCAGCGTGATTTTGGAATT
>CAUZVF010000375.1:0-6034 GCA_963582955.1 Planctomycetota bacterium | reverse complement strand
CGCCCACATCACCGACGCCGGCCTTTCCATTATCAAACAGTTTGGCTTCTCCGAGCTTCTTCCTGAGAGCGTCCCGTTTCGCCGTCAATCGCTGGTGAAGTCGCAGCAATGCATCTTTGCGGGCCATGGTTTCAATTCCTCGATCGTTCCGGTTTACTCGATCGCGAGCGATTCAGAGCTTGGTAACAAGGTCGTGAATTATTGGCGGAACCAACATCGTGCCAACTATAGCTCGTGATCCGTAATTCAAATTCCGGTTTGTGTTTGGCTTTCAAGAGTTTTTCATCACGGTTTGTTGGGTCGCCCCGTCGAGGCGCAAGTGCTGATTGTGCAAGCTGTTGCCTTCAATCAACATTCTGCTGTTCCATTTACGCAGCAGTTCCATTCAATCATCAACAAAAATGTCTTTTTCCGATCGACATCACTTCGTCTTTTCAGAAATCTACCGACAAACAGGCCATATCTCGTTGTTTCACAACAGCTTACGTACTGTACCAATCCTACGACGGCGCGAATTCTCCGCGAGCCGCACGATTTAGGGACTTTCGACCGACTCGTCACTTGGTTTGATCGTCGCAAGACGCCGAGAAATAGACATCAATTCGGGTGTCAGAACCACAGGCAGAAATCTGGTCGGCGACAAGACCGCGCGGCATGATTCCGCACATTGCACGGATCAGACGAATCCAAGCGAATTCTGTCCAAGAGACCAGTCATTCCGTTTCTGCGAATGGAACCGATGTTGCCAAATCACACGAGCGATCCCGATTTCGTGACTGCGCCTACGTGGCAAAGTTCGATTTTGACGACGAGTCGGACAGTTATCCGTTTTGGCCAAGAACCTCACGGTTCCTGGCCCCCATCAATGGTTTCCCGAATGTTCCATCTAAAGTGAGTGTCATTGGGCTAGCACCCTGCGGCTGATGAATACGACAGTTATTGATCGGTCAATGCTAAAGAACTTCGCGCATTAGCGTCTTCGCGTGAGTCAATCTAGTATTCTGTCGTTCCTTCGCAGGCTCAGACCAGCGACGGCCACTCAAAAACCAAGTCGAGACACAGCACTAGATGATCCTGTGAATTGGCTCGGCGCCTTCGACGCCGACCAACTTTTGATCGAGACCGTCATAGAAGTAAGTCAGGGCGTTTGGATCAAATCCCATTTGATGCAGGATCGTGGCGTGCAAATGTTTGACATGCAAACGATCTTCTACCGCCGCGCTGCCCAGCTCGTCGGTCTTGCCGACACTGACTCCGCCTTTCACGCCGCCACCGGACATCCACATTGTGAATCCGTAGGCGTTGTGATCGCGACCGGTGCCTTTCGCGTATTCCGCCGTCGGCTGACGGCCGAATTCGCCGCCCCAGACGACAAGCGTGTCCTTCAGCATCCCACGTTGTTTCAAGTCCTTCAGTAATCCGGCAATGGGTTTGTCAGTCTCGCCGGCGTGCAAATCGTGATTGTGTTTCAAATCTCCGTGAGCATCCCAGTTGGCGTCATTGTGATTGCCGCCGGAATAGATCTGGATAAAACGAACTCCACGTTCGACCAACCGCCGCGCGAGCAAACATTGCTTGCCGAAAGACGCCGTCACCTTCTTATTCAGCCCGTACAGATTCTTCGTGGCTTGAGTCTCTTGCCCGAGGTCCACGGCTTCCGGCGCTGATGATTGCATTTTGTAGGCCAACTCGTAACTGGCGATCCGCGCCGACAAGTTGGAATTGTCGAAACGCGGCGCGGCATGGTCTTCGTTGTAACCACGCAACGTATCGAGCAGGGCGCGCTGTGTGTTCTGCGACATGCCGGCCGGCGGCGCGAGGTTCAGAATCGGCGTTCCTCGACTGCGCATGACGGTCGCTTGATAGTCGGCCGGCATGTATCCCGCGCTCCAATTCTTTGGCCCGCTGATCGGGCCGCCACGTGGATCGAGCATCAACACAAAACCGGGCAGATTCTGATTCACCGTTCCCAAGCCGTAATTGATCCATGAGCCAAGACACGGGCTGCCGCTGATGATGCTGCCGGAATTCATCATCAACATCGCCGATCCGTGAATCGGCGAATCGGCCGTCATCGAATGCAGAAACGCGATGTCATCGACGCATGTCGCCAGATTGGGAAACAGATCGGAAATCCAATGGCCGCATTCGCCGTATTGTTTGAACTTCCATCGAGGTTCCACGATGCGGCCTGTGTTCTTGCGTCCGCCGCGGCCAAACGTCTTCACGTCGACCGTCTTGTTATCCATGCCGTACATCGTCGGTTTGTAATCAAACGTGTCGATGTGGCTCGGTCCACCGTACATGAACAGAAAGATGACGTTCTTGGCTTTCGGCGTGAAATGCGGATCCTTCGGCGCCAGCGGATTCTTAAACGCGGTGACTCCGTCGGCCGCGACCGCTTGTTGTGCGAGGAATCCTTCCGCGCTCAACATTCCAGCCAGTGCCGTTCCCGTGAATCCGCCGCCCGTTTGCCAGAGGAATTCCCGGCGCGTGCGGCCGCAAAAACTGTTTCGATTTTCGCTCATCGTTTTCACCAGGACCCCATGGCAATGTGTGGAACAACGCCCTCGTTTGTTTAACGGCAAGCCGCAGGCGGCCGCTCGTCGGACAGTGGCCGCCGTCGCCTGCGGCTTGCCGTTAAACGAGTTAATCCAAAAACGAGTCAATCCAAATAGATGAACTCGTTCAAGTTTAAGACCACCAGACAATAATAATCGAGTGCCTTGTTCTTCTCGACACCGTGTTTTTGTTCCAGCAGTTCGAGCAACGACAACCCGCGTTCGACTTCCGACGCTGTTGGAGTGCGTTGCAGCGACCGAGTTAACGCCAATTCAACCTGAGATTTTGAATCGCCGCCGGCATGCTTTCGCAAGTAGTCGGCGAACACCGCGGCTTGCCGACTGAGGTATTTGCCGTTGAACATTTCCAGCGATTGTGTCGGCTGAGTGGTCTCAAAACGGACGGGACACGACGCGTCGGTGTCTGCGGCATCGAACGCGGCCATGAACGGCACGGCCAGCGATCGTTTGATGTGGATGTAAACGCTGCGCCGAGATCGCTCGCGCGGTGACGAGTTGCCCCAACCGGCTCCCGGCCGCGATTGCCCGTGTTTGACTTCCGCGGGAATAATCGGATAGATGCTGGGCCCAAACATCTTGCGGTTCAAGCTGCCGTTGACGGCGAGGATCGAGTCGCGGATCTCTTCCGATTCCAGGCGTCGCATGTTGAATCGCCAAAACAAATTGTTGGTCGGGTCGGCCTTGATCGCCTTGCCGTTCAAGCGCGAAGACATCCGATACGCATTCGATAGCATGATCAGCTTATGCAGGCGTTTCAGCTTCCAACCGCCACTGACGAACTCGCTGGCCAACCAGTCGAGCAGCTTCGGATGTGTCGGCGCGGAACCCTTGAAGCCGAAGTTGCTGGGGCTGCGGACGATGCCGCGTCCGAAGTGGTATTGCCAGACTCGGTTCACCATCACGCGCGCCGTCAGCGGGTTCTCAGGGCTCGCGATCCAATTGGCCAAAACGTTACGCCGGCCGGAAGATCTGGCGTTTGGTTTTGGCGCGGGCAATTTGGGATCGGGGAAATCCAACACCGACGGAAAACCCGGTTCCAACTTCTCTCCGCGAGCGTGCGCGTTTCCGCGAACAAGTAAAAATGTGTCGCGAGGCTTCGGACCAATCTCGGTGATGCACAACGCTTGACTGAGTGCTGTCGGACGAAATCGCGTCAATTCCTTTTGCTTTTTCTTCAGTCGCTTGTACTCATTGAACTTTTCCTTGCTGAGAAGTTTCGGCACACGTTTCCCAACAATCGGAATCTTGTTTTGCGCGTCCTTGAAGTCTTCTTTCTCAACCGGAGAAAAATCGTCGCGTACGAGTTTCTCGATCTCCGCAATCCGCTGTCGGTTTCTATTGACGATCTTGCGATGCGTTGCAATTTCGGACTTCTGACGCTGGATTTCTTGCGATGTGCCGATCGGACGCAGTGACCAGCGTTTGATCGAATCAAACCCACGGATGCCGTATCGATTGATGCCGTGAAAGAAAGCCATGAACCGGTAATAGTCCCGTTGTGGGATCGGATCGAGTTTGTGATCGTGGCAACGGCAACAGTTGATCGTGAGCGCCAAAAACACTTGTCCGGTCGTCGTGACGATGTCGTCGAGGTCCTCGTAGAGTTCTTGCACCGCATCAACCGGCTCGTCCTGCCAAATGCCCAGCCGATAATATCCCGTGGCAATCAATTGCTCGTGCGTCATGTTTTCCAATTCGTCGCCGGCGAGCTGCTCGATGATGAATTGATCGTACGGCTTGTCGTCATTCAACGAGCGGATGACGTAGTCGCGGTACCGCCAAACCGACGGCTTCGCTCCGTCTCGCTCGTAACTGTCTGTTTCGGCATAGCGGACAAGATCGAGCCAATGACGCCCCCAGCGTTCGCCGTAGTGTTGTGAATCGAGCAACCTGTCAACGACATGCTCGAACGCCTTTGGCGACTTTTCGGCAAGGAATTCGTCGACCGCTTCCGGCGACGGCGGCAGACCCGTGAGATCGTAATAGGCGCGCCGCAACAGCGCTGTCTTTTCGGCGCGTGGTGCCGGTTTGATATTCGCCGCTTCAAGTTTCGCGAGGATAAATGCGTCGATGGGATTTGCGATCCAATCGGAATCCTCGACGCTCGGCGATTCCGGACGTTTGACTCGTTGGAATGACCAGAACTGTTTCGCCTCGTCAGTGACGGCCGGTTCGTGCTTTTTCGTTGCGGAAACGCCGTCTTTGTCACCCGGTGTCCACGGTAATCCGCGTTTGACCCATGCGGTCAGGATGTCGATGTCCTGTTGCGGCAACTTGCCCTTGGGCGGCATTTCGAGATCGCGGTAATTGATCGCCTCGATCAGCACGCTTTCAGTGGTTCTTTTCAACGAAACCGCCGGCCCGGAATCCCCGCCCTTTAAGATGCTCGCGCGGTTGGTCAGCCTGAGTCCGCCTTTGATCTTTGCTTCGCCGCCGTGACACTTAAAGCAATTCGCGGCCAGGATCGGTTTGACTTTGGTCTCAAAAAACTTGATCGCCGCTTTGTCGAATTGGCGCGGTTTGGCTCGTTTCGACTTGGCATCGTCGGCGGACAAATCCGACGTGGCAAGCATCAATCCACAGATGAAGAGAACGTGGATAAACCTCACGAACATAGGTGTCTCCGGATTTCGTTGAATTCGCTCGACTCCAACCAATAACTTGCGATTCATGACGGCGTGTCTAACCTAGGTGATCCAAGTGCATTGATCAATCCTTTTACAACGACGGAGAATTCTGCGATGCGACTCGTGATCGTCACCGCGATTCTGTTGTCATTCAGCACGTATTCGGTACGAGCCAACGATAACGCACTGAATGCTGATCTGCTCGTCGTTGGCGGAACGGAGTCAGGATGCGCCGCGGCGATTCAGGCCGCGCGCATGGGAGTCCAATCGATCGTGCTGGTCAACGACATCGAATGGCTGGGCGGGCAATTCTCGGCCGAGGCGCTGGTCGCGATTGACGAGAACCGCGGCCCGGCGGGTTACGACCAGACTGTCCCGTTTCCGCGTGCCGGTTTGTTTAAGGAACTGATCGACCGGATCGAGAGACGGAACAAACAGAAATACGGCCGAGCGCGTCCCGGCAACACGCGAGTCATCACGACTTGCCGCCGCGCACGTGTTTCGAGAGATGTTGCAACCGTATGTCGATTCCGGCCAAGTTCGCGTCTTTTCAAATTATTACGCGAGCGGCGCGGTCGTGGAAAACAACACGCTAAAATCCGTCGCGTTTCACGGGACGCGCCAGAATGCCGCGCCGATGACCGTGCGAGCGACAATCACAATCGACGCGACCAATTGGGGCGACGTGATCAAGGCCGCCGGAGCTGCGTACGAGTTCGGTCCCGATTTGAAATCAAAATACCACGAACCACTCGCACCAATATCGCGTGACGAATATCCGCTGACCGACATGAATCCAATCACGTACTGCATGGTGATCGAGGA
>CAUZVF010000374.1:0-6037 GCA_963582955.1 Planctomycetota bacterium | reverse complement strand
CCATGATTATTTTCGGTCACGTGCGTTCGTTCGTTTAACGGCAAGCCGAAGGCGACTGCGGACATTGATGCCGTTCCCGAGACCGCGGTCGCCTTCGGCTTGCCGTTAAACGATTATTCTTTCGGATCAGTCTCATTTCTCGACTCTGTCGATTCTAATGCCGTGTCTTTCTCCGATTCCTGCGGCTTTGTTTCCTCAAGCGTCGTCAACGCATCCGTTCGTGCTTCCTCAATGAGCGCGGTCGGATTCAGCACGACCTCATCCCCTTCCTTCAGCCCCGCTTTGACGACAATGAATACGTCGTTGCTGTCACCGAGTTGCAGGATTCGACGCACGGGCCCTTCCGCGGTTTGGACCCAGCAGAAGTCACCTTTTTCGGTTTCCACCACCGCCGCAACGGGGATCGTCAGAACGTCGTTGTGTACCGCCAAAATCACTTCCACCTCGGCACTCATACCGGGCTTCAGTCCTTCGTCTGAGGGAAGCTCGATAATCGTGTCGTACTTCACCACGTTTCCGGTCCACCAACCCGCTGGCCTGGTAACGGAAGCAACCTTGGACACTTTTGCTTCGAGCGTTCTGTCTGGCAGCGTGACGATTGCTCTCAGGCCAGGACGAATGCGGTCGACGATCGACTCGTGAATCCCAACCTTCACTTGCATTTTGGAGAGGTCCGGCATCAGTAACAGGACCTGATCCTTGCGAATCGTCGCGCCTTCCGTGATGTCCGGCGTCCGCTTCCACGCTGCGGCTGATGGATAGATCACCAAGCCACCCTTCTCGGCCTTGATGATACAGTCTTTCAGCTCCTGGGCGGCGCGGACGCTGCGCGCCTTTTCCATCCTCAGCCCTGCCTCGTCTGCGGCCAGCTTCGATTCGCTGGCCGTCAGGTTGCCCTCCATGGTCACCAACTCCATCTCCCTGGAGAATTCTTTGAGGACCTTGATCTCAGTCTCTTTGACCTTCAGTTCCAACTCAGCCTGCGTGACCGTGAACGCGTTGCCGTCCACTTCCAGCTCGGTGACGTAACCCTGCCTGAACAGCGTTTCCGAACGGTCGTGCATCGTTCGCGCGGTGTGCAGATTCCGTTTGTTTGCTGCCAGATCCTTCTCGAGCGTCTGCAACAACGAAATAAAGCGGCCTTCCTTGTAGGCGTCGATTGCAATCTTCGCTTTCTCCACATTCGCCGTGGTCTGTGCGAGTGTGGCCTTTGCGATGAAGGTATTTGTCAACGTCAGACTGTGTTGCTCTTCGATGACCTTCGTATCAAGCCGGACGAGTTCGTCTCCAGGCTCGACCACCGTGCCGGCTGGAATCACGTACGTGACAGTACTGTAGCCTCGGACCTTGCACTTGATTTCCGTATTGTTGGAACTCTCCATAGTCCCCTGTTCGGTCACCGTCACTAGCAGATCGCCGCGTGCAATCGTGTAAGTCAGATTCGGACCGGTTGTTTCCTGTGACGAAATGGCGCCAGGGATAAACACCGCACCGGTCGCCAATACTGCGAGCACACCGATCGCAAACAGGCGGCGTCTCCACGAGCGGCCTTTTGAGGTGTCCTGAAGGTGCCGGCGTTGGTCACTCTCCGCACTTACGAAATCGCTCCGAGAGCCGGAATGGCTTTGCGTTTCTGGAAGCACGTCAATCGTCATATTCGCGGCCAGCGCAAATCGAGTGAAGTTGACAGACCAACCGCGTGACGGACTGTAGGCCAATCCGAATACGGCTCACTAGCGAATGTCTCAAGATTTCTGCGAGCACACTCGCCTATACGTGATGCGTGTCATTGAAGGTAGAACAGAAGGCGGGTTGAAAAACTTGCAGTATGTCAATCGTATCAACTTCTGCCGACCAAAGGCAATCGGCAAGAGAATCGAACTCAATCCATTGTAGGAGTACCGGAGAATTCTACGGATCGTGGACATCATTCCGAGTTTTTTTGGGTTTCGTGCTAGCCCGGATTATTCAGGCGAGCGGTAGGCGTTAGCCTTCCGACAACGATGCTCAGGGTTTGCCGGCAAGCTGACGCATGCCGCTCGCCAACACTGTGTATTTCGAGACTTTCGCGGAACCATTGTGCTCACAATTACTTCCGTCGAATTAGCGAATGTTCATGAATAATCCGGGTGATGTCATTCGGTTTGGGAACGCTGAGATAGACGCTGCCAAGAGTCAGTCGCGTTCTTGCGGTAAACCGAATCCGTTTGTAGCGCTCCTGGAAGACTTAGCCCCAGCGTTTGAAGTCGGCGGCGATTGGCGCGGATGTGCCGGTTGGTCCGTGGCAGAATCGCCGGCCGGCTGGATGACAACATTTGGCTGCCGATCCGTCTCGCGGTGGTTTGCAGTCTTGATCCAACCGGCTGGGATCATCGCAGGCAGTGGCATCTCTTGCGTGCCTTCTTCCTCAGCCGGTGCGGCTTGGTTTAGTTCGTCGAGCGGATTCTCAATCCACCGGCCCTCTGAATCGAGCTCCATGATGCCGAGTTCGCGATAGAGCCGCAGCCGTGCGGCGTAGTAGCGCAGCCAGGCGGCGAGGAAGTCGTTCTGCGTGCGCTGCAAAGAGCCCTGAGCGCTGAGCAGGTTGATCGCTGTTGTTGGATTGATCGAGGGTCGCGCCCCAGGCTGAAGTGGCGCGGGTGGCGTATTCAGCGATAGCTGCGTCTGATCGACTTGCCGCATCGCGATGGAAACCGCACGACGTTGAATTTCGAGTTGCTGGCGACGCTGTTCGAGAGTGCGAATCAGCGCACGCAGTCCCCGTTGGAGCGAATCACGAGATTGGATCAAGTTGCGACGATTCCGTTGATATTCGATCAGCGACTCGCGATACGCATTACGCTCGAGCAACCGTGTAAAGGGCGCGTCAAACTCCAACCCCATCCTGAAACTCCCTGTCGGTGCCCGGAAGCTAACAGGATTATTCTTCGCCGTGCGAATATCTCCACTCGAAGTCAGGTTCAATACGGACTGCAAAGCGTCGGCGTTGACCTGGAGCAATCGCCACCGATCAACCAGCGCTGCCCGTCCATTCATGAAATCCAGACGGTGTGCCAGAGCGACTTGAAACGCTTCGTCAGCTTCCAGTTCGAGCGATTCGACGGTGATCACTTCAAGGCGGGCCTGTGCCGGTACCAGAGACAACCGTTCGACGATTTGTAGAAACACTTGTACCCATGCCACGATTCCCCGTACCGTCCGGACTCGCGTCTCATCGGTGAGCCCATCTCGGAGACGTTCCAGCTTCGCGACCGAGACATCGAATCCCAGCTTCTCATCTTTTTCAAGTTCCGACAGCCTCTGATGGAGTCGCATCCGATCGCGGAGGAAAAGTTCCTTTTCCTTTTCGGTCATCGTTGTTTCGCGCGTCGGCACGACAGCATCCATCCGTGCAACGTCTTCCCGCGCGATGTCGAACAGTTGCCGAACCGGCCCAATGAACTCAAAGGCATCGGCCAGAACCTTCTTGGGTTCGGTGTCAAGACGGTGAGCACGCGATTGAACCAGTACGCAGCCCTGGCTCAGGCGAAGGAGTTCACGCAGCCAGTCGATGTTCTCATTGACAATCGCCTCCTTGGTCTCCGCGGACAGATCGTCGGATAGTTTCTTCAGTCTAGCCCTGGCCTCCTTGAAGTGCTGCTGCACGTCCGCCGGTCCGTCAAGAAGCCTTTTCCGGATAAACTGGATCAGTTCTTTTTCCGCGTCGGTCAACGCTGGCAGGGAAGTCTCACCTGCGGCCTTCAACTGGGCGAGGTCTGCCGGCAGAACGTCCAGTCGGCTTTGAATGGCCCCAGTAAGACTGAGGAAATCTCCCAGGGTTCGATCAATCGCCTCGACATCATCATCGTTCGGCAGTTCACCAACTCGAACTTGCAACTCCGCGGTCTTGCCGGCAAGATCCACCAGCTCGGCAACATCGCCAACGCGAACCTGTAGTTTGAAGAGCGATTCCAGAATCGGGTTCGCCTCGCGAGGAAAGAGTTGAAACTGGCTGACCATACTCTCGTCCAGATTGACTGGTAGATTTGGCGGCAGCCCAAGCGTGTCGATCTTGTAGTTATCGATCGCGAGCTTGAGACTATTGTATTGATCAAGCAATCCGGATCGCTGGACTTCGATACTCTGCCGAAACTGATCGACCTGCACCAAGTCGATCAATTCGTTGTCATAAAGTGCTTGCAGCCGGTCGAGGGTTCGGAGCTGAAGGCTAAGATTGTCCTCGCTGTTGCGAATTTGCTGGCCTTGTTGCAGCAAGCCGAGATAACCGTTGACACCTCCCTGCCCTGAAAAAGATTGCAGGCTGGTGCTGCTGCCGCCTCGCTGCGGACCGGTGACGCCCAGCTCGCCGATCGCGATTTGCGTGTAGAATCCCTGGCGAAATTGACCATAGGCCCGCAAATTCGACAGCAAGTTTCGCTCCTCCAACGTCAGTTGCTCCAGGGCAATGTCCCTGCCCGCGCCGCGCAGCAACGGCTGGATAAACGAGAAGTTCGCCAGCGACGCGGAAAGGTTGCCATCACCGCCCGTGAACTCGAACACGAACGAGTTGGCGAATCCGGCCAACAGTTCACCGGCCGTGGCGAAACGTCGCCGTGCCTGCAACGCTGGGTTGGCTCCGAACGGTCGGCCCAGCGTCACTCGATTGTTCTCGACTCCTGGTCCGTCAATCGACGGAGTGATGATGAATCGGTTCAAAAGTGGACTAAAACTGAGTTGTGGTGGAATCAACGATCCGTTGTGGGCATATCGAGCGTCGTATCCGCCAAAGAACTGAGTATCCAAGCGGAAGCGCTCGGCCGCGACATCCAAAGCGGAAAGATAGAGCGTCTCCAACTGGCGCTGGTAGGATGGCGAGTGGATATAAGCCAGCCGCAGCGCAGAGTCGACATCGAGTTTGACCGCACCATTCTCGCCGATTTCGACATATTCGGCGAGCGCCTTTTGCCACTCTGGATTCTCTAAATCGATCCGATCGCCGTTGTCATGCCAGTGCTTCCAGCCTTTCATCCCGTCTACGAGATGCATGTATCGGTGCGAGGCCGGATCGTCGGGCGGCATTGGCGAATAATCGGGATCGTAAACGTCAAAGTAACGACTGCGCCGATCGATCTCGATGCTGTAGTCAGCGGCAGACCAACGTGGATCACCGTTTCTCTCGGCGATCACACCGTACGCGTCGCGATCCGCTTGAAGTCGATACTTAGTCCGCGAGCATCCGCTGGCTGCGATCATAACGCCTGCCAATAAGAGCAACCTCGCCCACACCGGGCGACCGTTAGAGGAAACTCGCATGGAGGGAACTCCGGAAACTCAATTGGAGGCGCGTACACACGGATTCCACTTGGCTCCTCCACAGGTGTTATCGTTGTGCCGGTTTTGTTGACTTTAATGAAATTGCCAATTACGCAACTACGCCCGACTAGGAAACATTGGGTTTCTATGTGAACTGCAAGACAGTCACCATGCCACAGCTACATTGGAGATTCACTGAATGGCCGCCATCTGGAATAACAGCGGGGACGAATGTAGGTTGTTGAAACCCCGTTTCGCTTTGGAAGCCTGCCGTCTAGTGGCATAATGAATGCCGATTGCGATTGATCAATTTTACAGCTTCGACGGGACATTACGGTAAACGAGAAATCGACACCTGACGGCCGGCTTCTGAGGGGACACGATGGGCAAGAGAAAACTGCTAGTTGACGGCTGGTACTATCAAGTCATGGGCGACGAATTTGGCCCAATTCAGACGCAACGGATTATTGAACTCGCAGCGGATGGCACCATTCAACGAGACACTTTGGTCCAGCTCGTCGAATCAGGAGAAGTTCACTCCTGGGCGACGGCTGATAGTGTCATACCGTTTGAGGAGCTAACGAAAGCGGAACCGAATCTCGATGAGTTTTTCAACGCCCAATCCGCAGCCAATGATGGGTTCTTCCGGGAGTTTAGTGGCTATTGAGGGGTCGGTTTGAGGTCCAGCTTTCCGCAGTAGAAGAGGATTCGTGTTCGGTAGTTTTCAAAGGTGCGAAAGCCGCGG
>CAUZVF010000373.1:0-6040 GCA_963582955.1 Planctomycetota bacterium | reverse complement strand
AGCTCGAGCCCTGGCCGCTGGGCAAGTGCGTGGTGTTCAACCAACAAATGCTGGCAGGTTATTTGGCGCGGACCTATGAAATCGAACTCGACGCGGGGTTTCAGGAAGCGCGCGAACGTATCGACACCGCCATTCGAACCGATGTCCGTCAACGGATCGGCGGCGACGAGCAACGCATTCATTCCGTCAATACTCATTACGGCGCGTTGACGTTCAAGCACCTGTTGCTGCCGCTGTGGCTGCTGGCTTATCGTTACAAAGAGAAGACGTTTCAGGTGTTCGTCAACGCGGCGACCGGAGAAGTTCAGGGCGAACGGCCCTATAGTTGGGTGAAGATCACGCTGGCAATTCTCGCGGGAGTGGCTGCCATCGGAACGATTGCGGTGATTGCATCTCAATAGCAGCCCGCGCGGCCCATTCAAAAGATTTCCTATACGAAAAACTATGTAACTCCCGACACAGTTCACCGTTTGAGATACGAAAGAATGGTCATGGGAAAGAATACTGGACATCGATCACCTATCCTTACAAGACTAATCCACGCGATTGTGCTCGCTTCTTTACTGTGTTCAGCAATCACGGCGAGCGAGCCGGTCAACATTGGTTCTCGGCTGGAACTAATGATCGACGACCATTTGATTGACACGATCAGTGACGGAGTTCGTCTTCAGCTCCACAAGCCCGTTCGGCGGAACATTGCATTGGTCACGGACGCGCCGTGGGAAGGGAATGCCTGCTCGTATTGCTCGGTGTTTCAAGACGGCGAGCGTTATCGGATGTACTTTGGCAGCCAGAACTACGTGAACACCAAAGGCAAGCTCGTCAGTACACATGAGCCCTACACGTGTTACGCGGAAAGCAACGACGGGATTCACTGGACCAAACCCAAACTTGGACTGGTCGAGTTCAAGGGTTCCAAAGAAAACAACATCGTCCTGGCCGCCGAGAGTATCAGCAAAATCCCGATCGACCCGGGGCATATTGCAGTCTTCAAAGACAGCAACCCGCAGTGCCCGCGCGACGCGAAATACAAAGCGGTCATCCGCGACCGGAAAGGACGTGGGTTGTACGCACTGAAGTCGGCCGACGGGCTTCATTTCTCACCGCTCAGCGATCAGTTGATTATTACCGACGGCGCGTTTGACTCACAGAATCTCGCGTTCTGGGATTCGTTTCGGGGTGAGTATCGAGCTTATTACCGGGACTTCCAGGATGGAATCCGAGGCATCAAGACGGCCACGTCGAAGGACTTTTTGACTTGGAGCAAACCGGAATGGCTGGTCTTTCCCGGCGCGCCGAACGAACACTTATACACAAACCAAGTCGCGCCGTATTATCGTGCTCCACACATCTTGTTCGGGTTTCCGATGCGATACATCGATCGCGGCTGGGTTGATTCCACCGGCAAGTTGCCGCATCCGGATTTGCGCCGCCAACGCGCGAATGCCCACCCGCGCTACGGCAGCGTGGTGACGGACGGACTGATGATGACCAGTCGCGACGCCTTGACATTCAAACGCTGGGGCGAAGCGATTCTCCGCCCCGGCCTGTCGCGGACCAACTCGTGGGTCTACGGCGATAATCTGATTGCGTGGGGAATCGTCAGCACCGAATCCGACCTGCCTCAGTCGCCGAAAGAACTGTCAATCTATGCCACGGAAGGGTATTGGACAGGCGACAGCCGCAACCTGCGCCGATACTCGATTCGGATCGACGGCTTCGTGTCGATGCAGGCAACGCTGAAAGGCGGCGAGTTTGTTACCAAGCCGCTGGTGTTTGAGGGCGGCAAATTAGTGCTCAACTACTCGACTTCCGCCGCCGGTGGTGTCTGGGTCGAGCTTCAGGATGCCAAAGGTCAGGCGTTGGAAGGCTTCGCACAAGCGGACTGCCACGAGATCTTCGGCGACGAAATCCAGCGCGTTGTCAGTTGGAAGTGTGGAACGGACGTTAGCCAACTGGCAGGCAAACCGGTGCGGCTGCGGTTTGTCCTCAAAGATGCGGACCTGTTCTCGTTCCGCTTTCGATAGCCGACGGCGGGAACGCAAGCACGACGCGCAAGCGAGTGAATTTGCGAGTCGAGTATGAGCAGATCAAGGTATGTTGCAGATCGTTCAATATATCCGTCGGATCAGCGAAGTCGCGCCATTATCGAGCCCGTCCGTCAATCGAAACTCATACGATGCACTCGCATTACGGATCAGCCGATTGCGTGCAACAACATCATGAAGCAAATCAGACGATATTTCAAACCTCGAATGAACGGCCCAGTTCGCGGATTGTTGGCGTCGAGCACACTAGGTGTCTTGCTGCTCTCGGCGACAGCCCAAGCGGAATCGCCGGATCGGCCGCGTGAATTGCGAGTCCGTTTGACGATCACGACGCCGCTTTCGTTTTCGAACACGCCGCTTGATCCAACGATCGATTTCCCAGAATTCATTCGCGCGGCCGGGGCGTCGGGCGTACTCGACCCGAATTCGATTGAAGTCATCAATCTGGCGACCGGCAAGTCAGTACCGTTCGCGCGTCACGAAGATTTTGCTTATGGTGATCGAGGGCGTTTGGAATGGGTGATCGAGTCTCCCAAACACAAACGTTTCGCGATCCGCTTTCGCACCGCGGCCAAACGCCCGCCGCTGAAACCGCAGGGCTACACGACGCCGGTGGGCGTGGGCGACCTGTTGCGCTACAACGCCGGGCGGCCCCGACCGATTACGCTCTTCTACGCCGCCGCGCTGGCCGATCTGACCGGAGACGGCGAGCAGGATCTTGTCGGTTGTTGGAACTACGCTTATCGGCCCGGCGACCCGTGGAGCGGCATTATCTGTTATCCGCGCGTGGGAGATCCCCGAACGCCAGAGTTCGGCGATCTTGTCCGACTGCGCTATGCGAAGACGCCGGACGCGACCGCGCTCCACAAGTTTGGCGGTGGGCCCTATGTGACGTGTGCCCTGGCCGATTTCGACAAGGATGGAAAGATCGACCTGGTCTATACGGGATCGGGTAAGGCAACCTTCTACCTCAACACAGGCCGGCGCGATCTGGGAGGCATGCCCGTCTTCGCGCCCTCGCAATCGATGAAAGTGTCCAAATGGAATGCAAGCCAAGTCGTCGATCTGGACGGCGACGGGGCCCTGGATTTCGTAGTCGATGGGCAGTACATCCAAAACCAGAACCCGGATGGCTGGCCGTTCAAACCGGCTAAGGAAGTTGCCTTGGACGCCGGCCATCAGCCCTGTTTCCTCGATGTGGATCACGATGGTCGGCTCGACGCCGTCACGTTGCAAGACGCACCCGGCGAAGGGCTGTCCAATTACCGAGTGGTTTGGCGTCGGAATCTCGGCAAAGTCGTTCTCAGCTTCGCTCCGGCCAAGGCCCTGATGGATATCGACGGGCAGCTTCGGCGGCCTCGCGGGTTGGCTGCGGTGAGAGGCGGATCGCAACAAGGAGTGCTGGTGCATCACGACGACTACCAAGCCATCTCGTTTTACGAACTGGTGAGCAAGCTGGGAGAAGAGCCGCGATTCGAGCGTCGCTATCGGGCTGGTTCCCGGTCGGCCGTGATGTCCCTGAGCGATCAGGCGTGGCCGTGCGTGTGCGACTGGGACGCCGATGGCGACATGGATCTGCTCGTGGGCGGCGGTTACGGCTGGCCGCGCATCGTCATCAACGAAGGGACTGCCGCACGTCCGGCCTTTGCGGAAGCGAAGCGGATCATGGCCGATGGCAAACCGATCCGGCTGCTCCGCGACGTGATTCTCGGCCCGCCGAAGAACTGGCACGACATGGGCTACGCCTATCCCGTCTTCGTCGACTGGGACGGTGACGAGTTGCCTGATCTCGTCTGCCCGAACGAAACGAACCGCATCTTCTGGTTCAAGAACACCGGCACGCGCAAGCAGCCGAAGTTCGGCAAGCGACGTCAGATTCTTTGCGACGGCTTCCCGGATTCCCCGGAGATGCGAACCCTATCGGCCGAACGAGCCAACGATAAGAACTCCAGCAATGGCGTCTATCCTTATGAAAAGGAACGGCCTTTCATGTGGCGCACAGGGGCCGCGCTGGCCGACTTCAACGCCGACGGCCTCATGGATCTGGTCACTCACGACGGCCACACACGCGTCGCCACTCTGTTCGCACAATACCGTGATTCCGAAGGCAAGCTCCGTCTGCGTAAGGACCGCGTGTTACGGCTCGCTGACGGCCGGAGAATCAACGATTCCATTGTCAGCCGCCGTTCCCACTGGACCGAGTCATTTCGCGCGGTGGATTGGGACGGCGACGGCCTGATGGACATTGTCTACAGCTTCGCTGGCTCACACAACGGCATCCAGGACAACGGCAGCATCTACCTGCTTCGCAACTGTGGAACGAAGTCCGCCCCGAAGTTCGAGAATCCGGAAACCATGCGGTGCTTTGGCGAGCCGATTCGCATCACCGCACACGGACCGCATCCGTGGCCGGGTGATTTCGACGGTGACGGCAACCCCGACCTGCTGGCCTGCGTCGAATGGAGCGTTTACCCATACTACAGCCACGCAGCTCTCATGATGAAACAGCGCCCGAAGTACAAGTTAGTTCTGGTGAAATGACACTTGTTAACGCACGCCAACTTTTTTCGACAGCACCTTGTTTGTCCCACTCGCCGTTTCCAGATTGGATTCGCATTACCTGTCTCGATTCGTAAAATTGACGGCATGGAAATCGACGCTCCGGAAAAAAAGAAGCGGAAGATTCGGATCATTGCGGCAGTCGGCATGGCGCTGCTAATTGTGTATCCGCTCAGTCTCGGGCCATATTCTTGGTTGGCCATGCACGGCTACACGTCACACACTTTCGGACGTATTTTCTATTTCCCGATTTCATTCATGGCACAACAATCCGATTTCGTCCGCGAAGCATTTACCAAATACGTCCGCTGGTGGGCATTTTAGCACGGGCCGCCCAATTACTGTCGGCTTCAGCCGCCTCTCTGTCTGCCACCGACTTCAGTCGGTGGTAGATGGCCCCGCGAAATCCTTAGTTTCCCGCCTGTTTTCTCCATGCCCGCCGACGGCGGGCATGGAGAAAGCAGGCGGGAAACGACATTCGTTAGGCCTCTGGTCCACCAGCCAAAGCTGGTGGCAGACAAAGGAGTCGGCTAAAGCCGATTGGATCGTTCGAGAATTGAGTGTCGTAGCCGGATTCGAGAGAATTCAGTTCCTGAACGCAAACGTGATCGGATGCAAAGGCAAGTTAAACGGACCAGCAAATTCCGGGATTGAAATCGATTCGTTTCAGTTGAGGATTTCTATTATTGCATTATTCCGTTCATTTCTTTGCTTTGAACGCTGCTTCGGTCGCTGCCCAATTCCAGGGAGGCAACCAGGATTGGCTGGCGCGTTTGGTGCAGCATTGGCGAGAGGCCGAGTCATGTGACGAAGGAGAAGTTTAGGCGGGACTCAAGTACGCCGCCGAGATTCTCAACGACGAAATCCCCAAAGACGATTCCGATTACTTCGATACGTTTTGTTTTCTCGCGGAAGTCTTTGGTGAGAAAGTCCACATCCCGGACTTCATCGACTTTCGAAGTCTCGGTTATCTGCACGAGATCGGTTTCTGGCCGTGGCTGCGCCGCTCGCCTCCCGAAGTCGGATTCCTCAGCCTGCAAGACATCCAGGAAATCGCGCTACCCGGTTTTGCTCAGCTTCCTCCCGTCACCGATTCCGCAGCCGCCAACGCCCGCGAGGAATTCGAAGGCGTGCTCGAAACGCTCGTCGATGATAAGTTGGACCTGCTGGCGGTGTTGTTGTAGGGAGCAGTCAGCTTTCAGTGGTCAGCAATCAGGTGTTGTCGAGCGGGTGGTTCAAATTACGGTGCGTCCAAGAAGAGCCCCGCGCGCCGAGCGGGGCCTGCCGAATGTCGTCGGATCGGGATTGCGGCGTCTGGTTCCGCTCGGCGCGCGGAACCTAACTTTTGGCGGCTTGGTCACTCTTCAACTCCCACGAATCGCTTACAATCGGCGGCGCGTTTCCCCTTGTCTGTTAAGATCAAGGCTAACCGA
>CAUZVF010000372.1:0-6041 GCA_963582955.1 Planctomycetota bacterium | reverse complement strand
CGGCTCCGACGAAGGCAAATCCTCCAAGGACATTTCCATGCACAGATTAACTGCCCCAACTAACCCTAACACCGCGCCCACTAAAACTGGGGAAGTTCACAATGGGAACTGCCAGCAATGCGTAGTCTTGAAATCCCGCACCGGTACGAAGCACTGATTGGCTGACGTCGTCCGGGTTGTAATAAACAGGAACGCGTTGGCCTTGCGTCAATCCGCGAATTGCCTGAGCCGCACCGTCGCGGATCTGATACTCACTGTCCGACACACGGATGCGTGTGCCGGTGTAGGTTCTGTTGGCGACGTGGTACTGATACGCCACATCAGCCGAGTAGCGTCTAACGGATGTCTTGATACCGACTCTTGTGAGGGTGCTGGTAACAGATGGCCAGTTTGAAGTCTACCGTGTCTGGAGTAAGACTTGCGTCAGAAAGTAACCACAAATGACGCTACCCATGAACGCGAAGCACGCGCCGAGACCGATCCCAAAACGAACGATTGACGATTGCGAGTCTTCCGGCATTGCTTGTTCCTGCGAATGGAAGTTTCTGAGACGTGCCAAGAAATCCTCGGGTAGCACCGCGGAAGATGTGGTCCCGATGACGTGCCCGGTTGCACATGTGCGATTCTAGGCATTCCGCTGATGCAAATTTCACGTTTCTTTAATTGACACCTAGCAGCCGTGCTGCGTTGTTCCAGAACACATCTTCGACTTGTGTGTCGGTCAGACGTTCCGACCAACAGGCCCATTTTAGCGAACGCAGATGTTCGAGCCCGACAAGCACGGGGTCGATCTTTGTATGCTTCTCGCCCCACACAGGAGTTTGTTCGTAGAGCCAAATGAACGAATCGGCGGCCGATAACGAACGTCCGCGAAAGTGGCTGACCGGTAAATCGGAACCGTACATCAGTTTGTCGTGCCCGATAATGCGCATGATCGACTGATGTGCCAACGGTTCGCAGTTAGCACTGGTGTCGAAGTACAAATTGTCGAGGCCCGTCAATTGGGGCAGACCTTCCAGGTTATGCGCCGGCTGAAACCCGCGTGCCGAGTGCGCCAGGATCAATTTCATATTGGGATAGTTCTCGCAATAGCGGCGAATGCAGGCGATGTTTGCCGGATCGGCGACGGCTCGCGATTTGACCATGTGCAGCGTGATCACCCAACCTTCTTCGTCGGCAACCTTGATCAGCCGCTCGGGCAGATAGTCCTCGATCCCGGCTTCCCACGTCGGATCGGCTGACGACATCGTGTGATAGCATTTCAACCCGTGAAGTCCCAGACGCCGCACGTTGTCTCGGACCCATTCCGGATCGTCCTCGGGCTTGATGAAGAAAATGCCGCGGCAGTCAGGATCGCCGGCGATTTCCCGCGAGATCCACTCGTTCGCCGCCAACGACTTCCCTTTGTTGTCGACGGTGACGAACGGAATGAATAGAGCCTTCGTCGTGCGGCCGGGGTGAATGTCGGCGATCGCCGACATGTACTGCGCGTATCCCAAGTCTTGGTTGCCATCGTTTACCGACCACGGAACGCAGTCGTGTCGCCAAAGATGCGTGTGAGCATCGAAGATTCGATCGGGAAGAAACGAAGCGAGTTCACGTTCGAAGAACTCGCGATCAACGTCGGTTGTCGTCGGTGGCTTCGAGTTCATTTTCGATTCCTGCAAATTGGCCACTGGCACGTTATCATGTTCTCCCTTCCTGGAGAAGTAAACAATGACAATACACGACATCCAAGCCATTGATGTTCACGGCCACTACGGTGTCTATTTCCGTCATGATTTCCCCGCACTAACGAATCAGTTTGCCACCGGCGACGCGCGAACTGTTGCTCAACGAGCCAAAGACAACAACATCGAATGGACTGCCGTCTCACCATTGCTGGGACTGATGCCGCGTGGTGAAGCCGATGCGACCGTGGGCAACGACGAGGCGTCGCGCGTCGTACCTGAAATCGATGGCCTGCTGCAATGGGTCATCATCGACCCGCTCCGGCCGGAAACTTACGAACAAGCCGAACACGCGCTGACTCAGCCGCATTGCGTTGGCATCAAGATCCATCCCGAAGAGCACGTCTATCCGATCCGCCAACATGGCCGAGCGATCTTTGAATTCGCCGCCAAACACGACGCACTCGTTCTGACGCACAGCGGCGAAGCCAACAGCCTGCCCGCTGACATTGTAGTCTTTGCCAACGATCACCCCAATGTTCGGGTCATCTTGGCTCACATCGGTTGCAGTTCCACGGCCGACCGGACGCTGCAAGTGCGTGGCATCCAGCAATCGCGGCACGGAAATGTCTACGCCGATACGTCCAGCGCGATGGGCATCACACCGGGACTGATCGAGTGGGCTGTCGGCGAAGTCGGCGCAGACCGGGTGTTGTTTGGTACTGACACGCCGCTGTATTCCGCGTCGATGCAGCGTGCCCGGATCGATAAGGCCGAACTGAGTGATGACGAAAAACGATTGATACTGCGAGATAATGCAGCCAAATTGTTAGTGCATCAGCGCGCAAGAATCGAGCCACTCGATTTACGTGGCGTTTCGGGTGTGTAGAACCGTTGTCCCAACTGTTTTCTGCATGTGGAGGAAGCAATTGATGACAATTGTTCTACAAAGTCAGTGGCATTGGCCTCTCGGCCCGGCAAGGGTTACACAGCCACCACTTCGTGGCTAAACGATCCGGCCTAACGAGTACGCAACTTCAAACGGAAAGTTCAAGTTCGAGAAACGCAACAAATTCAATTGCGACTCACGGTGTCGCAGTCGATTTCTGTTTTGGTTGTTTCAGCTTTGCCAAGTCGCGAATCTGAATCTGCTTCTTCGGCCAATTTAGTTTTGCCGCGACCGACTGCGGGAATTCCCAATCTTCCGATCCGTTTTGATAGATTCGAATCTGTGATTGATTAGCCGCGAGTGCGACGGTTTGAGGAATATCCAAAACTCTCAGCACATTCAGGAATGTCGGGCCATCGCGGTGTGAGGATGACAAATACCACAGATCGAGCCGCTTGATGTTGGGCTCGAACAGCGAGGCGTACAGTGCGATGCCGGCGGACTGACGTTCCCCCTGCAACCACAGTGGCACTTTGCTGATGCCTTCGATCTTCCGTAACGCCTGCATTGCGCGACGCACATCCCAGACACGCATGCCGTCCAAAGTCTGACCGAGCAACATGAATCGCCGCCGGTGCTGCGTTTGCTTGCGTTCGCTCTGGTCCCACGCGGTAGGGCCAACGCCGCGAGGTGGGATGTACGCCATGCCCCACTTGAAGGCCTTGAACATTTTTCGCGTCGATTCGAATTCTTTAGAGTTCGCTTTCGGCGGGGACTCGGACGTGAATTCCTCGACGAATCCCGCACTGAACATGGCGAGGAAGTTTTGCCAGCCTTTGTCATCCAGAACGTTGAGCACGATGAGATCCAGTTCCGACGGTTTCAAGCCGGCTCGATGTGCCAAGTACAGCGGCAGCCGGATGTGGTGCTGGCTCTGAAACTCGTACTTACTCAGGCTGACGCCTGACTTTTCGATCGAATACGATTGATTGCATTCGACCGATTGCGGCTCGCTGGGCCAGCCGCGAAACGATTTGTCTTTCAGTCCCTGGATCCACTCGGATTTCATCAAATTCCAAGCGTCGTCAGAAGCAGGCACGCTGGCTCTTGGAGCGGTCGCCGTGAATGACTCTTCAATGGCTGTATTATTTTCATCGTCGGGGAGCTTGTCGAACACTTTCAATTGCTGCGGTTCGAAGAACTTCACCGCCGTTGTTTCGATCAACGGATCTTCATCCTTCAGAAACCTGTTAAACCAATGGAAAGCATGAACTCGTAATTCTTGCGTATCTTTGTGCGGTCCTTCGGTGATCTGGAGTCCGATTTTGTCGAGAGCCCCGTATATCTCGTACAGTTTGCGAACTTTCGTGTAGACCTCGACAACGCCGTCCAGAGGAAAGATGCGATCCTTATCGGAGTTTGATATCAGCAGCGGACGCGGTGCGACCAATGCGGCCACTTGGGCATAGTCCCAGCGATAGGTGTTGACCGTGAACATGCAATCACAATGGCCTTCGACCGTGCCGTCGACGACATGGTTGGTCAAGCTGGTGATTCCGGCGACGGGGACGGCCACCTTGATTCGCTCGTCCAACGCGGCAATCCACCAACTGTAAGCTCCGCCGCCCGACCGGCCGGTGACGCCGATGCGCTCGCCATCGACTTCGTCGCGTGATTGCAGATAATCGAGTGCCCGAATACAGTTCCAGGCTTCGACTCCGGCGGACGTATAGCCGCGCGAGTTCCACCACCACATGCCGTGGTTGTAGGTGCCGTGATGAATGCCTTCGATTTCTCCCAATTGCAATGTGTCGATTGTCAGGCACACGTAGCCGTTGCGGGCAAACCAGGCTCCGTGATGTTGATAGTGAGTCTTGTTTCCGTAGCTGACACCGTCTTTCTTGACTCGGCCATGGCCGCAAACGTAGAGAATTGCCGGCAACTTTTTACCTTCGGATTTCTTGGGGCGGTAAAAGTTTCCGGTAACGTATAAGCCCGGCCGCGACTGAAAATGCAGGTTCTCGACAATGAATTCCTCATGTTCGGTGCGGCCGGTGATCTTTGCATTTAGCGGAGTTTTTTCGGGCAAAGGATCCAAACTCAGCATCTCGAATAATTGTCGCCGGTATTCCGACTTCCTTGATTCCCAATCATCGGACGACTGGATGTCAGCCAGGCAACCGTCGGCCAGCTTTTTCGTTTCAGCGCGAAAGTATTCGGCAATCATCTTGTCGCCGCGAGATGTGTCGATTGCCGGCTTTTCGTCTTCGGCAAACGCAGGCGTCGACAAAGCGAGAATGGACATGAATGAAACGAGTAGGAATCGCGCGTGCATCGTTCTTTCTCCGGGTTGCTCCCTTGATTTTTCTGAACCGAGACGAGCAAACCAAGAATTCCTATGAAATTCAAGTCGCCATGCGATTGGGGATGGCATCTCGTTTGGGTAGCACGTCTTGCCGTTCAGGCAAGGCGTGTCACGCAGCGATCGGAAACTGCTGTTTGATCGACTGAAGTGAATTTGCGTTGCAAATCGTGAGAAGCGAGTAAGAAATGTCGACAGAATTAAACTTGCATTCGGCGGTAGTCAGTATCCAACGTCCGGGGTCAGGCGTTGTGTCAGAGCGGTTTCCAGCGGCTGCGCCGCACGCCTTGCCTGGACGGCAAGACGTGGTACCCGCGCTCGCGATGGCCCGCACACTCGATGGGAATGGAAGGCATGCCAAAGACCTGATATAGTGCCGCCGCCCACGAGGCCAGTATTCGATTGACGGATTCAGAGTCGCCTTTCGCTCCGCGAAAGATGCACTACTTTCGCGGAGAAACTATGAAAGGCGACAATCGAAGATTGACGACGTTGCCGCTATGACCACGCCAATTCACAAAGACGAGCGATTATGGATCAGATCGATGAATTTGAATCGATGTTCAAGGCGGCCGAGCGGGAGCAATTTGTTTACGCCGATGTTCCCATCGATTCCATCACAATTATCAGCGACCGGAACCGCGACGCCGCCGCAACGCTCAGGCCCAGTGTTTCGAGTTTTCTGTCGCGGGTCGAAGATGCACAACATTGGCGAGTCATCGCTGCCGAGGATTTCTCGAATGTGACGCAACTGCTGACTCGATTGGATGAAGAAAAGACCGATTTGATCATCACCTATCGGCACCTGTTCGAGGAATCGCTGGTTCCGCAACACAGTCTCGGTGTATATTTGGACGTATTGACTCAGGTGACGACGATTCCCGTGCTGGTTTTGCCCGGCACGGCTGTCGAGCCCGTGTCGTTGGCCGACCGCTCGTGCGAGCGTGTGATGATCGTCGCCGACCACATCTCCGGCGACGCGGCTCTGATCAATTACGGGGCGCGCATGGTCCGCAGCGGCGGCACGCTGTGGTTGTGCCACATCGAGGATGACGCGATTTTCAATCGATATGCGGACGTGATCGGCCGGATCCCGGAAATCGATACCGACGAGGCGTGC
>CAUZVF010000371.1:0-6041 GCA_963582955.1 Planctomycetota bacterium | reverse complement strand
TGCCGTGCGTCCGGGAGGACGTTGAGCGGAGGACCAGTTGATTGGCGGCCAGTGAGATGGCCTCGCCCACCGCTTCGGGGTCCATGCCTTCGGCGAGGGCGGCCGCGACGGCATCCGCTGCGTGCTCCTGAGTGGACTTGTTGATGGTCTGGTTCATCTTCAGGACCCAGGCATCGTCCGCCTGGCGGCGACCCAGCGCACGACCGACCAACCGGTGTTGATCCAAAAGTTTGGGCAGAACGGTCCGGACCGTCGGCTCCGGCCACCCGCGTTTGATTCCGATGCTCGCACGATTCCTACGAGATTCTGAAATGATTCTGAGTTGATCAACGGTTCCTGGAACGTTCCTGGAACCTTTTCTTCTCAGTGCAGTCAGGACTCATCTTGCTTTGTTTCAAGTCGCGCGCGGGCGGTGCGGACGGCTTCGTGCAGTTTCTTGCGCAACAGGTCGCGTGACGGCAACTCCGTCAGGTAGGCGGCGACGCGAATGCCGCTTTTGCTCAACTGAAGAAGTTCAATCTGTTCGTCCGACTTACCCGCGCACAGGATCAAGCCCAGCGGTGGTTCCTCATCGGATTCCTGTTCGTAGCGCTCCAGCCAGCGCAAGTACAACTCCATCTGGCCTTTGTATTCTGCCTTGAATTTGCCGAGCTTCAAGTCGATCGCCACGAGCCGCCGCAGTTTCCTGTGATAGAACAGCAGGTCCAGATAGTAATCCTCGCCGTCCACGGTGATTCGCTTCTGGCGCGCGACGAATGCGAACCCAACTCCCAATTCCAGGATGAACGCTTCCAACTCGCGCAGAATCGCCGCTTCGAGATCCTGCTCGCTGTACGTGTCGGCCAGACCGAGGAAGTCGAGAAGATACGGATCACGAAACACCAGTTCCGACGACATCTGATCTTCGTCGCGCAGTTTCGCCAATTCCTGCTGAGCCACCAAAGGCGAACATCGCTTCTTCGAAGAAGAAGTTAACCTGATCCGTGGGTTGAGCAGGCCGGTGAAGAGTGAGCCAAGAATGGGGTGCCTCCAGCATTCACTCGTTCTGTTCGCTCCCCGACGGACGAGTGCACCGCCGGGGCCTGGAGTTGGTCACCCGGTGTCTCCAGCCGGGATATCACTGAGGAAACGAGCAGGACCTCCCAAGTTCCTGGGGAACCAATTATCCGTTTGCACATGATCCAATCCGACTCCGGCGGGACTGCGGGCACCAGACCATCACGGTGTCGCAGCGTGGCCCCTGGTATGCAAAAAGCAAAGGCTCCCGCAAAAGGTCTTTCGAAGCTCAATAGCATGGCTTTCGGACTCGCTGTCTACGCTTCGCAGTGCGGGTTACCCACGCCCCACGCAAGACTCGCTTCCGGCCGCTGGTCAGGCGCTGCCGGACGGGCTTTCCACCCGCAAGGTTCCTACGAAAGGTTTCAGATTTGCTTACTTACATCTCATCCCCCTTTCCCAAGCCTCTTGGCGCAATTGCATCGACCTCGGCAGTTTGCGTTCGCCTGTTAGTCGCGTCGGTGAAGACGACCGCTGAACCTAACGGGACGTGGCTCCTTTCCGCTAAAGCACCAGAAATGACCCCGGTCCATTTTGCGACAAGTTGGCCTCGTGGGGCCTGAGCTTTCATCGAACAATTGTCGCAAGTGCTTTGGCAGTAGTGGTTAAGTCCGCCGGTATTCGACGGACGCCACGGCGAAAAAGTTCAATTGCCGTCTTGTCACCCCGACTGACCGGGGTCATCATGGATGCAGTTTTCAAATCTGCAAGTTCATTGGTGATACGGTCTTGCATCACATGGCCATGCCCAGGTGTCGATTTGGCAAGCAACGAAGAACTTGAGGCCAAGGGCTGCTTGACGCCAGCATACCAGAGCGAGAAGTTCAATTGCCCACGCCGCTTTCACTGACACTAAGCGGCTTGGCGAGACCAAAACCGTCTGCGGGAGCTTCTTCCATTCGCCGATTGTTTTCATCGCGGTCACCTCGGCGTCGCACGACTGATTCTCGGTAGAACGAGTACGAACGGTCAGAAGTTCGATCACTCTGCAAAGCTGAGACCGCTGGTGGTTTCGTCCTGACCTGGTCGCACATGCAATCCCTGCTCTCACTCGACGACGAAGATCGGCCTGGGTTTCAGGAGGATTGCCTGAACGCTGAATGGCCATGCAAGGAACTGCACCGCCGGATCAAGGAATCCCGGGAACCGCAGGGGCAAGGCGGACGACGTTTCCAGAAGCCAAAGGACGTTGAAACCGCGCTCCGACAATTGATCCATGAGAGCCGAACCTGGGATCGGCGGTATAACGAGGTGTGGTTTCACATGGATGAACCAGCGATTCGACTGGAAGCCGGGAAATACAAATCCGACGATGTCGCGGAACTTGCGGCCGAGGCTGTTGAGGTGCTCAAGACGCTTCAATCCGACATCAAGGAAGGTCTTCTGCGTTTGAAAGCACTGAAGACAACGCCGAAGAAGACGAAGCGTCGAACCAGGAAGAGTCGCTGATGATGTCGGACGCCGACGTCATACACCCGGCGGCAGGATCTCCGCCAAACGCAGGTTGTCCACGGATTGTCAGGCATCAGTCCAGGGACCGCCGGGAGGCCACCGTTCTTCAAAGTCGTCACTGGCCACGACTGCGGTCGGCGGCGGCATCAGGAACGCCTCAAGCAATTGAACAACGTCAGCCAGTCGCAGAATCTCCAGGAATTGGTCACGTTTGGAATCGGTCAAGGTGCGATTGGAGTTAGAAAACGTCGGGAGTTGACAACAAATCCCGACACACTCTTACGCTGTACGGAGACCGAGGCAAGGTCGATTGATTGTTCATCGCCCCGGCCTGCTCCCAGAGGAACGACCTGTCCAAAGACAATCGCGCCGTGCAGCGGCAAACGTCAACCAGCAACAAGCCGTCTTGGCTTCTCCTTTTCATGGGATCAACTCCGTCGCGCAGGTTCGGGGGCTGCCTCGACGCAATCGCATCCCCAACGATACGGAGAAGTCCAGAATGATCACAACAGAAAAGAAACAACTGATCCGCGAAACACTCAAAACACTGGCCGCATCCCACGCCGCAGCCGTCATTCAGATCGAAGAGGCAATCTCGATCCTGTCCAGTACTCTGGAATTGGATGACCGCCTTCCGGTTCCTGCGGAGGACCAGGCACATCGGCCAACAGACTCATCCGGTTCTGACGCCCCGGCGGTTGACCGTGCGATTCTCTCTGTCACTTGGCAAGGCCGAACCTGCTTCTTGGGAAACACGCTCCTGTTCTGGTTCTTCAACCGATTGGCCCAGTCTCAAAATCGGTACGTTTCACATGTCGATCTGCTTGACGATGTCTGGGGTGGGCAGCGGCAGAGTGCGACCATTCGGGGTGTCGCAAAGCGGCTTCGTGACCGGCTCGTCGAATCGGGAATGGACGACCTGGCCAATTCGATCGATGGCACTGTGTCGGGCTACTACGGTTTGATGCTCGTTTGAAAAAAGTACGAAATCAAACGCAAATCAAACAGAGATCGAGCGGCGATCAAACAGCTGGGTGGCATGATTGACGACTCAGTCGCATGAACAGCAGCCCGCCATGATGATCGTACGCCGAGAGGGACACCAAAGTGATCGAACCGCAAGACCAACAAAAACCCAATGGAGACAATGAAACGACAGCACACCGACTTCGTGCGGCGCAGTACGTGAGGATGTCCACCGAACACCAGCAGTATTCGACCGACAACCAGCAAGACACGATTCGTGAGTACGCGGAACAACGCGGGTTCGAGATCGTCCAAACGTATGCCGACGAGGGCAAGAGTGGGCTGAACGTCGCAGGTCGAAAGTCGATCAAACGACTGATCGAAGACGTTCAGAGCGGCAACGCCGACTTCGATGCAATTCTCGTTTACGACATCAGCCGTTGGGGCCGATTCCAAGATGCCGACGAAAGCGCTTACTACGAATACCTGTGTAAGCGGGCCGGAATCAACGTCCATTACTGCGCCGAACAGTTCGAGAACGATGGCAGCCCGACCGCGACGATCATCAAGAGTGTGAAACGGGCGATGGCTGGGGAATACAGCCGCGAGTTGTCGTCCAAGGTTTTCCAGGGACAATGCCGACTGATCGAACTCGGTTACCGTCAGGGAGGGGCACCCGGTTATGGACTGCGGCGCATGCTCATCGACATCAATGGCGACCAGAAGGGAATTCTGCGTCGCGGCGAACAGAAGAGCCTGCAAACCGACCGCGTCATTCTCGTTCATGGACCCGAAGAGGAAATCCGCTGGGTTCGCTGGATCTACGAGGCATTCGTCAAAAATGGCAAAAGGGAGTCAGAAATTGCGGACAATCTGAATGCGCACGGCGTCGTCACCGACTTTGGTCGGAAATGGAATCGCAGCACGGTTCGGCAAATCCTGACAAACGAAAAGTACATCGGCAATAACGTCTACAACCGCACGTCGTTCAAGCTCAAGCGGAAACACGTCACGAACTCTCCCAGCATGTGGGTGCGGAACGACGGTGCGTTTGAACCGATCGTGAGCCATGAGCTGTTCTACTCGGCGCACGGCATCATTCAGGAGCGCAGCCGATGCTTCACCGACGAAGAGTTGATAGACCGCATGACCGCACTCGTCGGAGAGCATCCGACGCTGTCTGCGGCCCTGATCGACTCCCAAGATGGCATGCCATCTTCCGCGACGTACCGTGCCCGTTTCGGAAGCCTGATTCGAGCGTATCGTTTGGCGGGCTACACGCCCGATCGCGACTACGCGTACATCGACATCAACCGCAACTTGCGGCAGATGTACCCACAATTCGTTGACGAAATGATCCGTCGATTGGATGCCGTCGGCGCGACGGTCACCCGCGACGCCACGACCGATCTGTTGCTCATCAATGGAGAGTACAGCGCATCGATGGTGCTTTCACGCTGCCGTCAGACGCGCGCTGGGTCGTTGCGGTGGCTGATCAAGATTGACCAGCGGATAGCGCCGGACATCACGATCCTCGTTCGGATGGACCCGACAAACAAACGGCCCACGGATTACTACCTGTTTCCGCTCATGGACATTGAAACGCCCAAATTGCTGCTTTGCGAATCGAACGGAGCCTACCTCGACACGTATCAGTTCGACAGCCTGGACTACTTTTCAAACCTCGCAGCCCGCGACAAGATTGAGGTGCCAGCATGAACGACCGCCGTGATTACCAGATTCACATGATCCCCTTGGACCTGATTACCATCGTCAATCCGCGAGAACGTGGAAGGAAGAAGTTCCAGCAAATCGTGGACAACATCGCCGCGCTGGGCCTGAAAAAACCGATTACGATCACCCCCAAGGCGTCGTCCAACGGCACTGAGGAATTCTACCTTGTGTGCGGCCAAGGGCGTCATGAAGCGTTTCGGTTGCTCGGCCAGGACGAGATACCTGCGATCATCATTCACGTCTCCAAGCAAAAACTGTTGGTCGAAAATCTGGCGCGACGGCAGAAGTCCGGCGTAGAACTTCTTCGCAAGATCGGTGATCTGAAGGAACAGGGCTACAACTTTTCTGAAATCGCGAGGAAGACGGACTTGGACATCACGTACGTCCGGGCCATCGTCAAACTGCTGAAGAAAGGGGAAGAACGGCTTTTGCAGGCCGTGGAAAAGGGGCAGATACCGGTCAGCGTTGCCATCACGATTGCTTGCTCGGACGACCATGCCGTACAGCGAGCATTGACCGACGCCTACGAGGCCAATGATCTTCGCGGCAAGCGGCTGCTCACCGCACGGCAGTTGATCGAGAAACGCCGCACAGATGGCAAGACACTCCACAGTGGGCCACGCAGCCGAAACGGAGACGCTGTATCGTCCAAGAGGCTCTTGAAAACCTATCAGGAGGAAACCGCGAAGCAGCGATTGGTCATCCAGAAAGCAAAGCTCTGTGAGACACGCCTGTTTTTCGTCATTTCCGCACTCAAGCAACTGTCGGAGGATGGCAACTTCGTCAATCTGCTGAGAGCCGAATCGCTCGACGTCATGCCAGCGTATCTTTCC
>CAUZVF010000370.1:0-6044 GCA_963582955.1 Planctomycetota bacterium | reverse complement strand
GAGGGGCGGTTGGATTTGATGACACGCAATGGAATGACCGGGTTGATCCTCGTCTTGATTTCGCTGAACTTGTTCCTGAATTGGCGTGTGGCATTCTGGGCGACCATCGGATTGCCGGTCTCCTTTGTCGGAACATTCATCGTGATGTGGGCGTTGGGAGTGTCGATCAATCTGCTAAGCCTGTTCGGGCTGATCATTGTTCTGGGCATCATCGTCGACGACGCGATCGTGATTGGTGAAAACATATACCGTCATGTTGACGAGGGGATGCCGCCCAAAGAGGCCGCCATCAAAGGTGCGGAAGAAGTGATGTGGCCCGTGACGATCGCTGTACTGACGACGATTGCCGCATTCGCACCGATGTTGTTCATTCGTGGCCGGATGGGCGACTTCTTCAAGGAATTGCCGATCGTGGTCCTCGCGGCATTGACTGTTTCACTGATCGAGGCCTTGGTCATCCTACCAGCTCATCTTTGCCATTTGCCGAAGCGGAAGGAGAAGTCAGGCCAAGCTGTCAAACCAGAACGCAAACGCGGCTTACTGCGGCGGGCATTCTCGGCATTCCAGCGTTTCCAGGAAAATACCATTCAGGGTCTGCTGCCCGACATGTACGAGCGCTGTTTACGAGTGCTGTTGCGCTGGCGTTACGTCACCTTGGCGGTCGCGGTGGCAACGTGGATCGTATCCATCGGAATGTTGGCGGGTGACATTGTCGAGAGGGTCTTCATCCAAAAAATGGATAGCGAATCGCTGATTTGCTTTCTCGACATGCCTGTCGGCAGTACGACCGAGCAATTGCAAGTCCCCATGAAACAATTAACCGATCACGTCGTCACGGTCCCAGAGGTCACGAATGTCCAATCCATGGTCGGGTTTCAGGTAGACGTGGGCGGCGACGGCACGGTGGGATTGAATCTGCAACCGCACCTGGGCCAAGTCATGATCGAGCTCAAAGCTGCAGACTTGCGGCAGCGGAACAACGAACGGTCCAGTGAAGAACTGCTCGCCGAGCTGCGCGCGGTATCACGCGAACTCCCCGCGTTGAACTCGATCACATGGCAAGCGATGAGCGGCGGGCCAGGGGGCAAGGCCATCAAAATCCAAGTCTCGGGAAAACACTTCGAAGATCTCATCGCCGTCGCCGGTGAATTGCGCAAAGAACTCGCGAAATTCGACGGCGTCGAATCGCTGGATGACGATTACGACACCGGCAAGCGCGAAGTCCGTTTGCGACTGCGCGATGCGGCGCGGCCGACCGGCATAACCGTCGAAATTCTCGGCATGCACGTGCGGTCGGCGCTGTTCGGACACGAAGCCAAGCGCCTGACACGCAATCGGGAAGACGTGAAGATCATGGTCCGATATCCCAAGTCGTTTCGAGAAAACATTTACAATCTGGAGTCGATGTGGATTCCCACATCCGCGCGCGCGGGTGAACGAGGCTGGGTCCCCTTGTCGGAAGTCGCCGAACTCGAAGAAACGGATGCCTACACGACAATTCATCGCAGCCAGCAACAACGCGCCGTGACCGTCTTGGGTGATGTGAACGACGACGTCGTTGATACGTTCGAGGTCCTGGCCAGTGTCCGCCAGGCGTTTGACACTCGAATTAGCCAGGAATATCCCGGGGTTCGGATCGAATTCCTCGGCAGTTTTGAAGAGAGAACCAAGGCATTCGACGGGCTGTGGAATGGTTTCTTCGTCGCGCTGTTGATCATCTACACGATGTTGGCGGGACTGTTTCGGTCGTACGTCCAACCGATCGTCGTGATGTGTGCCATTCCGTTCGCGATCGAGGGAGCGATCTTTGGCCATTGGCTGACGAATCATCCGATGACCATTCTGAGCGGCATTGGCATGGTTGCACTGACTGGCATCGTCGTCAACGACTCGCTGGTACTGGTTGATTTTGTCAACAAGAAAATCCGCGCGGGATTGAGTTTTTTCGAGGCCAACATCCAAGGCGCGCGACTGCGTCTGCGGCCCATCCTGCTAACAACACTGACGACCGTCGCCGGGTTGACTCCCTTAATGTTCGAAACAAGCTTTCAGGCCAAGTTCCTGATCCCCATGGCCGTCACGCTAACATTTGGATTGATGTTTGCGACGGCATTGACGCTGATCATCGTACCGGCACTGAATCTCGTTTTCTTCGACATTCGATCGATCGCACTACGGGCGTGGACAGGCAAAGAGACACTAGATGACGATCCGGGAGAATAAACACCCGCTAATCGGTTCGGCGAACCGGTTCCGCCGTTCCTGACAGTTGGCGGTGCCTCTGCGCCAGATCGGGTTGGTCGAGGTTTTGATAAACTGTTGCGAGTGCCGCATGGATCGCCAGTCGCTTGGGGAATGTCGCCAAGGCAAGTTTCAGGTCGGCCAACGCGTCCTGCCAGCGTTTCATCTTTGCCAGAATCTGGCCGCGGGTTTCGCGGATTTCTGGGTTGTCCAACTTCTTGACCGCCGCGTTGGCGACTTCTAACGCGCGCGGGTAATCCGGCGGTTTCGTATTGGCCAGAAGCCAGGCCAGATTATTCAGCACGACAGCGTTGCCGGGACTCAGTTTGTTGGCTTTTTCCAGATGCTTTCTTGCCGCCGCAAAGTCTTGCTTGGCGAGTGCGTTGTTTCCAAGTACGAAATGGACTCCGAACGGAGCCTTTCCATTCTTGAGAACATCTTGCAGCGCCGCCATTGCCTTGTCGGATTCCGGTGTGTCGGTTCCCGTCAGGCTAGCCAATCGCGTCAGAATGTACTGATTGTTGGACGCGTGCCGTCGCGCCCGCAACAGGACGTCTAAGTTCTGTGCCGCTGTCGCCTGCGGGTTATTGGCCAGTACCATCGCCCAACTGACGTATGTGGCTGCCAATCGCTTGATTAGCCGGTCGTCGTGGGAGTAGACGATGCCTTCACTCAAATGGTTGGTCGCCTGTTCAAATTGGAGCAGCAGAACTTCGCACTCGGCAAGCCGCAGCCAAACAAGAACGTTTTTGGGATCGACTGTCGATTTTTCCGTGAAATCGGCGACAGCCCGTTTGGCCTCTTCCATCGCCCGGCTCTTTCGCCGCTGAATGATGATTTGCCGTTCAACCGCAAGCGCTGCAACACGCTCTGCTGGCGGCCAAAGCGCTACGGACCACAAGTTGTAAACCCGTGCCAATGCCGAAGACAGAATCTTCAATTGTGCGCTGGAATCATCATGAGACTGGTTCTTCGCAGCGGTGGCAGTGTTCCGCGCGTTGTCGTTGGTACGAGTTACCGAATGGGCGGTAACGGATTCATCCACTTCCTCGGTGGCGTTGGTTGTTGAGACATCGTTGCCGCTGGAATTGTCTGAAGTCTCCGTTTTTGGAATTTGTTGCTCTTCGGCCGCCGAAGATTCCAACACGTCGTCGTTTGAACGGTGTTGGGCGAAATGCTCGATCCCATCAGCTAGGGCGACAATGCATGAGCGATAGCGGAAACATATCAAACCTGCATCGACGAGAGCCAACCGCGCTGTCAGGTTTTCAGGGTTCGCTTCAACTTGTTGCTTGTAGTGTCGGAGTGCCCTTTCAGCCGCCTCTTGTGCCAATTTTGACTTATTCAGTTTCCAATACGTCCGAGCTAATGTCAGATCGACTGCCGGGCGATCCTCGGCGGCAATGGCCAAATGCGCCGCCGCGCCGTCCAGATCATTCTGACCAAGCTGAATTCTTCCCAATAATTCATGGGCCGTTTGATTCATGGGGTTCTGCTCAATCGCCGCCGCCAAGTGATGTTCGACTAGTTTGACCGTCTGCTGCTTCTCCGGACCTTCTTGCGACCGGCTCTTAGCGATCAACCATTGTGACATCCAGAAATGAGCCGGACCGAATCCCTGTACGTCAGCCGGAGCAACCGATTGCATCAAACTCAGTGTGCGAGGCAGTTGTCCTTCCTTCTGAGCACACAGCGCCAAACCGTACCGGCCGTGCGGCAAGTCGGGCTGAAGATACGACAACTTCCGAAACAGCAGCTTGGCCGCATCGAGATCATCACTTTCAAATTCTTTGCTCGCCTGCGTGTGATACCGTCCAGCCAGGCTGCGGTCGCGCTTGTCCCATCCGATGATGAGAACAACAATCAGCACGCCAGCGACGGCAACGGCTGGTAGTCCTTGTACGAATAAGCGAACCCGGCGTGTCCACAACCAGGCATTCAAGAAACGCAAGAACTGCCCCGGTGCGCGGATCGCGCCCCGGATCAGCGCGAATAAAATCTGCAGTGGTTTATTTCTGGCTTGCATCCGTCCGCCATTGTTGTCGAAATTGTTCGCGTAACATGAGAAATCGGTCGCGAATTTCGTTCGTTTGTCTCTCGGACAACGGTTGATCCGAAGTCACGAAAACCTGCAATTGAAAACTCTCGAGATCAGCTTGTGGCCGCTTAGCGGCGGAGTTCCAAACGATACTCTTTGCCAGGCCAAGTCTTAGCCGTTTTGTGACGCCCGCGGCCGAAATTTCGTCGTTCAGGACGTAACCGTCGCCGGTCTCGTGAAATAGACTGAACATAAGATATCCATTTTCACCCGTCGGCTTTGCCAATCCGGAGGTGACGTAATGCCACGGATCCGCCGCACCGTCGGTTCGGTCCGGCAGGCAGGCAGACCGTCCGGCCGAAGACTCTCCATCCAATGTTGCGATAACATTCCGTCAATTCGTGCCATCCTTTAAATGGATAATCGAAGGAAACGATTGCGGAATATTCAGGCGACTGATACGTCCAGATCTTTGAGAATTGCCCCACGTTGTTGTCGACATCCCGCTGTTGCGAATCGAACGAGACCAACCGCCATTCACCATATTCTTGTGCGAGAAATTCCTTGTCGATCGGTACGGCGACTTCCGCAGCCGTGGAAATGCTGGCCCACACATTTGGCAAAGATAACAGCCATCCTTGCCCGGCACCCAGTAAAAGAAATACCGCCGCGCAGCACCACGAATGAAACGGACCTCGCATCGCGGACTGCTTTGCTGCGATCTGGTCCCTCCGAGAATCATCGTTTGGGTGTGAGTCGGCACTAGCGCGACCCCATTTGGGAACTGCAACGAGCCAGTCCCATCGCTGGCCCATGGGATTGTCATCATCGTGGATCGCATTAAGAAAGAACTGCAGTAATCGGTCAGTGCTTGCGATCATCGCCAATGAAACGGCGAACAAAGCCATTCCCAGCGTTTCGTGTTGCCATCCCGACGAGAGGTCGACTTCCCATTGCTCGAATGCGACGGCGATCGTGCTGACCCGGACGATGTTCATCACGCCGGTCCAGAAGACGGCGCTCAGCATCAACAGGCCGGCAATCACCGCCGGACGGCGAGCCCACACCGAATACATCGCCGTGAACGCCAGCATGGCGAACAACGATTGCACGCCGCTGCAGGCTTCATCAACAAACAATCGATGGTTCGGAAAATCGAGGACCGTGCCTTCCATTAAATGGTCGAAACCAAACAGGTCCAATGTCAGACTGGATGCTTTCGATGTCAGGAGCTGCAGTTTGGTGCGTACCAACGTATCGAGCGAACCTGGTAGCCGAACCGTGAACCACAACAGCGCCCATGCCGGGAGCAGACGCGGCCATGCCGTTCCGCCAAATTGCATCATGAAACCAGCCGTGATCAGCACGGCGGCGATCGCGGACAGCCACGGCGAGAAAAGTACTGTTGCGGCCGTCAGCAAAGCCGCCGATGCCGTCACCAACATGACTTGAAGACGATTGGCCTTCCCTTGTTCAGCAACTGCAGATTTCGCGGGCCAACGCTTCCAGATCAGCCATACGGCGACGCACAGTACGATCGGAAAAAACTGATACTGAGGCCGCTCCCAGCAATGCTTCAGATGCAGCGGCAGCATCGGGAGACAACCAATCAAGATCGCCGACGCAACGACCGTTTCCTTTCGGATCCACCGGCCCGCAAATCGTGATGCATTCTTCGGTTGCTCGATCAGACTGGTCGTCATTCAAATTGAGCCCACAACAATACTCGACATACGAAACCAGACAGCATGTTCCAGAGTCGCCT
>CAUZVF010000369.1:0-6047 GCA_963582955.1 Planctomycetota bacterium | reverse complement strand
AACTTCCGCGGTCCGCAATTCCTCGCGCACTTCTTCCTTGGTCATCATCAGTTGGCGTTTGTGATTCCAACGCTGAAAGAGGACGTCGAAAAGGGAGAGCGTCAACAGAACCAGAGCCACCCAAAGAGCTAACTCGCCCAGCATCCGAGTTGTTTGAAACAAGAATTCCGCGGGCAACATGCGGCTCATACCGGCGATACGTTCGATTTGGCTTGTGATGAACCACACGACAACGCTGATGCATGCCACGACGGACACGGTAACGTGGCCAATCATCGAGCAATTCCGCAACGTGACAAAACGCGCGAGTCCACGCAACGGACTGATATGTTCCCAATTCGGCATAACGCGGTCGGCATTGATTCGAAATCCCGCTTGAGTGACATTCGAGACAATCAGAACTGCAATCAGTGCCGCGAAAAACGGAATCGCAATTTGACCAGACCACTGAAGCGACTCGGTCAACGTATCGACGGCAGTATCGCTGGAAAGATCACTCGTTCCCGCGACCGCAAGGCTTCGGTGCAGAAACGCCGCGGCCGACGTCGCGAACTGTCCTCCCAGGAAATACAACGCCGCCGCCGCAACGAATAACTGGATCGCGGTTGTCAATGCGTGGCTGCGCGGAACGTTGCCCTGTTGCCGGGCATCGCGCACGCGACGTTCGGTCGGCTGTTCGGTACGGTCTTGAATATCGTCAAAAGACATGAATGAGTTCTGTCACTGAGATGCCGCGGCAACGATGCGGTCGATCGCGTCAGGGACGTTACGAGAAATCGTCTCGCCGATCCCCGAAAAGACGGTGGCCAACACAAACAAGCACGACAGCACCCGGATGGAAATCGCCGTCGCATACACGTTGAGATTGGGATTCGCGCGGTTCACGGCGCCCAGCACCAGCGTAATGAATGACAGTATCGCCAGCGTGGGAGCGACGATTTGCACGGCAAGCAGTAACGACTGGCTGACGGCCGTCTTGGCAATCTCGACCGGTTGGATATGTTCGAACGCCTGCCCGATGGGAATGGACTTGAACGTGTCGAGCAATGCGGAAGTCACAACCAGATGGCCGTTTAGTGGCTCGATCAGCAAGAACATGCAAATGCCGGAAAGAAACACGAGCCGCACGCTGGGTGAACCAAGTTGGCTGTCGTTCGGATCGAACAACTCGCCCAACGCCAATCCCGATTGCTGATCGATCAATTGGCCGGCTTGACGGAGTCCCCAAAGAATGACCAGTATGCCGACTCCCAGGACAAGTCCCGTGACGAATTCTCCCGTCAGGCCGATTGCAAAGTCGAACGTCATCGGCTGTGCCTGTGACGGATTCGATACGATTGGCAACAAGACCAAGGAACCGAGTGCGACGAAGCCGACTCGCAATTTCCACGGAATCAGCGATTGCCCGCAGACCGGCCCTGCAACGACCAATCCGGCCAACCTCGCGGCAATCAGGAAAAGAGATGATAGATGGGCCAACACAAAGCCTGTCAGCAATTGCAGTGAATCACCGCCGAACACTGCCGACAAATCGGAAGTCCCGTCGAGGGCTGAGTTGATCGCTGATAGTTCACTCACGCGGCTTTGTCCGATTTGGCAGACCAGGTTCGTGCGATAGTAGGTCTCGCGAGCCGAGCGAGAGCTGGGAATAATCGGTCATTTTCCCATTCCGGGATCCCGCTCGGCTCGCGGGAACTACTTTTTCCCGTTCGGCTCGCGGGGCCTACTTTTCCCGCTCGGCTCGCGGGAACTACTTATCCCGAAATTGCAGTGGTTGCGTACTCGACCAGCCGACTGATTGTCCAAGGCAGGAAATACAGTAACGTGATGCATCCGGCGGCTAACCGAGAGACGAAACTAATCGTCTGGTCTTGAATTTGCGTCACGGCTTGAAGCGTGCTAACAGCAAAACCAACGACGAGCACGGCCAACAACGGCGGTGCGGAGATCAAGAACGCCAGTGTCAAAGCGTCTTGAACCAATTCGACGGAATGATCGAGCGACATGATTTTGAAATAAATTGTTGGAACGAGATTCCGGTGATGTGCTGGCCGTGTTGAATGCGGTCTAAACGCTGCCCAGCAACATGCCGACAGTCAGGAACCAGCCGTCGATCAACACAAACAACAACAACTTGAACGGTAAAGAAACGACTGCCGGTGGCATCATGACCATGCTCATCGAAACTAACAGTGCCGACACGACGAGATCGATGACAACAAACGGAAGATACAACTTGAATCCAATGATGAAAGCCAGTTTTAGTTCGCTCAGCATGAAAGCCGTCAACAAAACGTTTAATGGGACTTCGTCGAAGGTTTCGGGTTCGAGCGTTGGTTGAGAGTTCTGTGTCGATTGCTGGAACTCCAGTATCAAGAATACTCCGTCATCGTTACCGGCCATGCGAATTTGTTCGCTCATGAACCGGCGCAACGGGCGAACGGAGTTTTCGAATGACGTCGTCAAATCTGGTGAGGCCACGCCGGGTTCTGGATTGGTGTAGGGGCGAATTCCTTCCTCGTACGATTGCCGCCAAATCGGAGTCATGACTGTCAGCGTCAAAAATAAACTCAACGCCATCACAATTTGGTTCGACAAGACCTGCTGAACTCCGAGTGCCTGACGCAGCAGGCCCAGCACAATCGCAAAGCGGACGAAGCACGTCGTCATCAACAGGATCGATGGCACCAGGCTTAAGACCGTGAACAGCAAGACCGTCTTCAGCGTTGACTCGAAGCCGCCCGGCGCGAGCACTTTTTCGAGACCGAACGAATCTGATGGCGGCGCTGAGACTTGGTCTGGATTCGCGGCAACGGCCGGCCGTACGGTTGGTTTGGTTTGGCGCGGGGTCGGGGGCGCTGGTTCGCCAATACGCTCATCGATTTGTGCCAACACGGTCTGAGGCGACAACATGCTGAAGAGAAACAAGAACGCTGCGACGATAATGCTATGGCGAGCACTCACGACTTGCGCACGCACAGCGTGTTTGCTGGGAATCGTTTTTCGGCATTTCAGCGTCGAAATACAAATTAAGCGTTCAGAACAAACAATGATCGGTTGCGTGAAGAAGTCAAACACCGATTTCCACCTATGACCACGAACCAAGCTATCCACGAGCATTCTCCGCATTGGCCATCGGCCGTTGATCGGAATGCTGCCGTGCGGGACGAGCCGGAATGGTGTTTCGAGAATTTGCCGAGCCGGCACGAACTTTTGCCGTGCCGACGTAATTCCACAACGACTGTTGAAACTTCGCGATGGCACCCGCGTCTTTTTGATCGCCGCGACACATTCCCGTCAAACATTCGACTTCGGTCGCATCCGTCACTTCGGCGAGCGTGTTCAAGCCGTTGGAAGATTCACCGAGAATCAAAACTCGTGTCCCGCACCGCACAAAATGAATCGACTGTTGCCGAGTGAGCGACCTGTGACCGAGTATCTCGAACACATCGTCCGGAACCGATCCCGTGGCTTTACCTCCGAACCGTTTCAAGAGGTTCAACAAAATGGCAATCAGTACAACAACAAACACGAGTGCCGAGACGATTGACCCGAGGGATCCCGCATCACTGCGGCGATCTGCCGTGTCGGAACTGCTCTTGCCGCCGCCTTGATCCGTACTGCGTTGTAGCGGGATTGGTGCCAATTTGTTTGAGATTGCGTTGGTACCGACGGATGACCGAACGGTCACATCTCGTGGAATCTGTTTGTTGAAATTCGATTCGTTCGCCGGCCCGTTCGCAATCGTGCGCCATTGATCAGATCCAGCCGATGGAGACGCATTGGACGTGGATCGAAAACCTTGCGTGCTGTCATTGAAATCGTCAGCAAATGTCGGTCGTACACAGAGCACGACGGACAAGACCGCGAAGATGCACATGTCGAGCAATCTAAAACTCGTCAGAGATTCGGAATGCGATTGCGAAAGGGAAGTTTTCATTGGATTCGTTCGTTGTTATGCCCCGTCAGACGGTAGTTTCTCGACGATGCGAACGCCGAGTCTGTTTTCCATGACGACGAGTTCTCCACGTGCGATGAGTTTTCCGTCAGCAAAAATGTCGATCGGATCGTCATCGCGACAATCGAGCGGCACAACATCGCCCTCTTTCAGGCTGGCAAATTCATCGGCGTCGAGCGTCACACGCCCAAGCTCCATTGTCACTTGGACATGATCAACCTGAGTCGTGCGAATTTGCCGATGGTCGTCGACAAGATTCCCAAAGTCGGGCAGATCGAACGAGACCGCGTGTCCCTGATTGGACGAGGCGGATTCCGTTGCGTGCGACCCAACCTCGGGATCGTAAGTCCTTTGACCATCAAGGGATTCTGACAGCACTTCGGTCGTCTGATTGCTCATGTTTTCCCGCCCGCCGATCGTACGAATCGAGTGAAAATGGGCGCGGTTTATAGGAATCTACGCAAAATCGGTCAACCCGATCATGCGGAACGCGAAGAATCATGGGCGCTCAAACAACTCGGTCTTCACTGGCAAAAGTGACCAGGAAACACAGCGGAAACAGCGCCGATTCCAAGAGATGCGAGCTAATCGGGAGTAACCGAGCTCAGCTCGCTGCTGACCGACGCGATCTGGGATGCGGTAAGCGATTCCATCCCATCAGCATATCCGACAAGCAAAGCCAAGTCGCAAAGTCGATTCAGCTTGCGTGGAATTCCTTGTGACAGTTCGAACAGCTCTGACAGTGCCGCCGTGTCAAACATCATATCCGAGGCTCCCGCTGACTGAAGACGATGCTGCACGTAATTGGCCGATTCACTTTGTGTCAAGGGCCGCAGCAGTGATTTAACAGTCAGACGCTCATCCAATGGCTGGATTCTGGCAACACGGCTCAGCAACACGCGGTCGCCGGCCAGGATTAACGTGAAGTTCGATTGGCCCGTACTTTGAAAATTGAGCAGCAGCCGAATTGACTCGAAGACCTTCAGATCCTCGATCACGTGTGCCTCGTCAATGACGATGATCGGATGCCAGTCTTGTTGAGTGAATGTTCGAAGTTGACGTTCGATCTGCCGAACCGTGTAGTCCGTGCCGGTTTCATGATTGCGAACGGCGGATTCTTCGGCGCCCAGCCGTACGGCGACGTCGGCCAACAATTCCGTCGCCGTGAATTTTGGATAGACGATATGCACGAACGGACGATGACGGCTGTCGAGTTCATGCGCCAACTGCCGCAGAACAAACGTTTTACCAAGGCCGGTTGCTCCGACAAGCAGGCCCGCGCCTTTGTCGTTTTCAACAAGGTACTTCAATTTCAGCAGCGCCGCCTGATGCGTTTCGCTCTGAAAAAAGAAGCGAGGATCGAAACCACTCTCGAAAGGGTTTGATTCAAGTTTCCAATGCTGTTCGTACATGACGCTCGACTTAGCTATTGAATTTGAATGGAACTGGAAGAATTGCCGGAAACACCATCGTTGACGGGTTCGATCGTGCCCGTCAACCAGGCTGCTTGTGATGTCCTGGCGGGTTGTGACTGACCGCGAGGCGATGGACGTACCGATCGCATCGGCTCAAAGTGGGCCTGCCTGATTTGAGTTCCGTGAATGTCGCGTGTCGGGATTAGGATTGGACCCGCGTTGGCGGACGAGCTCAGACCTGGTTCGCCCGCCACGAATTCGTCGAGTGCGCTCGAAACGGAATTCGCGGCATTCGGCCCGGTCAGTTTCTTCAAGTTTGCCAGATCGGCGAGTGGATTGGGCTCGGTCGTTTCCGAACTGCTGCCCGGTGCGATGATGGGCGGCTGGATGGCTATCGCATCGGGATCGGACGGTCCGCGATTCATCCAAACGGTCAATGCGATTCCGCCGATTGCAATCAGTGCGATCACCTTACACCGGTTTCGAGATTTTCGCTTGCTCGGCTTGTGGCTTTCTGGCAATGCGTTGCTTTGTTGACCGATTCCTTGGTCCATTTCCATCCTAGGCATAGTGCAATTCCGATTTACTTACGCAACTTGACCCCGGTTCGTCTCGAATCATTATCGACCGCCAACAGTGATGATCTTGAGTCCTTTGCGGATTATGCCGATCAA
>CAUZVF010000368.1:0-6047 GCA_963582955.1 Planctomycetota bacterium | reverse complement strand
CAATCCGTGGAATTCATGATTGCGAGGCAATTCCATGAGTACGGTAAGAGTAAACGGAAACGTGGATGAGAATCATCAACTGACCGCCGACGTTCCGGAATCGGTTCCGGCGGGACCGGTCACGGTGCTGATCGTTCCGTCCACGCAGGAAGATGATGCGGGCGATGCCTGGATGGCGGGCGTCGCCCACGAATGGGCGGACGATTTGAGCGATCCGCTTCAGGACATATATACATTGGCCGACGGATCGCCAGTTCGTGAATCCTGACGAAATCTATCTTGCCAACTTTCCGTTCGGCGGCAGCAGGGGGATGAAACTGCGGCCCGTTCTGTTATTGACTGGTCCCGTCGGCAGCGTGCCGGAAGTTCTCGTCGCCTACATTTCGTCGGTGATACCCTCACCGTTGTTGCCCTCGGACCTCATTCTCGATCCGGCAACTGCTGACCACGCATCGACGAATCTGAAAACGAAATCAGTCGTGCGACTGCACAAACTCGCGACGATTCACTCGCGAAATGTCGTCCGGCATCTAGGATCACTTTCTCCGACAACGGCCTCCGAGGTGGACGATAAACTTCGGACACTCTTGAGCCTGTGAATTGCGGACCACGCTCTTGGTTTTCCGCGGAATGGAAAAGACTCCAGGTCTCGCTTGAGACGACCTTCCGGCAACGACGCCGTTCGCTCACCATTTCTTCAGAGCTCGTCATCCCATGGTAGCCCTTGCCGAGGGAGATGACCCGCATCGACATCAATCAACGAGCCGTCGCCTGCGAACTGTCAGTGTGAAAGAGATTCTTTCAGTGACCTCGATGGAACATGGTGTCGAGCCATTGGATTGCGCGGAATTTCGCAGTTTAGCGGCTGGACGTGACATGGCCGCATGGCGATGCCGTCGCTGGTCAGAAGCCACGCTCGCGGAACTCGGCCCTCCTTTCGGACTCGACCGCGCGGACAGCGCACGCGAATCTCGTTCGCCGTGCCCAGAAGCGATCGAAAGAATCGGCCACCTGGCAACCGGCGGCAAGGAAGATCGAAACGGCCCTTGGCTTGAGCACCGAACACAAGGCCTGACCCCGGCGAAGCCCCGTTCGCTCCACCACGTTTGTCGGTGCCACGGAACGTTGCCGCCGACAGAATGAACTGCGTCCGCTGCGTCCCCTTTTATGCCTTGGTCGCTGCAAATCGGAATTCATCCAAGAGCCGAGTACGTCTTGTTGTCGATTCGGTGCATTGTGGAGTAGAATACAATGATGGAAACCCAACAGGAACAACCCGTGATTGCTCGCTACATTGAGCATCGCACGACGCGCTCGGGAGAGCGGAAGGCGTTTCTCATCGGAACTCGTATGGCCGTTGAAAACGTCTACGTCTGCCATGAGTTGCAGGGCATGACGCCAGATCAAATCATTTTGGCGTACCCGCATCTATCGTTGGCGCAGGTTCATGCTGCGATGGCTTACTTTTTTGACCATGCCGAAGAAGTCCGTGGTCAGTTGAAGCGTTCTGAGCAGTTCGCTATGCAGAACGAGAGTGAGCAAGAGGCTACGAAATTCAGCCTACTTCGCGACGCAGTTTTAGGTAACAAAGATGGCGGAAACGGAGATTCGTCTGCCCCTTGACGAAAGCGTCACCCTTGCCGTTGCTGCTCCATTACGTGCGCGAGGCATCAGCGTTACGACTTCCGCGGAAGCTGATCTGATTGGGGCGTCTGACGAGCAGCAACTCGCATTCGCCACTTCTGAAGGCCGCGTTCTAATCACCCACGACGATGACTTTCTTCGACGGCATCATGCAGGAGTCGACCACGCGGGCATCGGTTACTGTCACCAGACAAAGTATTCCGTGGGTGACTTGCTGCAGGTTCTAATCCTGCTCCATGGTTGTGTCGCTGCAGAAGAAATGCTCAATCGAGTCGAGAATCTGTAACCGTCGTGCCCTGGCGAGAAGGGAACCTGCACGTCGTGCCCGGCCTTCTTCGCAGATTCCTCGACGGCCGCGCACCCGCCCAGAACGATCACGTCAGCCAGCGAAACCAGCTTGCCGTCGGCACCCGCAAGCGGGTACCCGGAGCTGTTGAAGTCCTGCTGGATCTGCTCCAGCGTCTTCAGCACCTTCCCCAGTTGTTCGGTCCTTTGTTCGGTCCCTTTGGCGGCTTAAACGGGGTTGCGGCTGAATTGCAACAAAGGCTGGCTGTTTTCGAAGCAGGAGAGAACGCATGCTAATCGAACATGGCCGTGAGTGCGATTTGCGTTATACTTGATCAATGGCGAGCCATCCAAACAAGCACATTCGAGAAGCCATCAAATATGCGGAACGAAACGGTTGGCAATTTACGAAATCACGCGGGCATTTGTTTGGAATGTTGCGGTGCCCACAGCCGGGTGGTTGTCGGCATCCGGTTTATTCACGCCGCGGCATCTGGAAGATCACGCGAAAGACATTCGGCGAGAAGTAGACCGCTGCCCGCACACGGGCGAAGCATGAAATGCTTGCCGGCATTTTGAAGGAGAATCGCATGACAAAATACGAATTCATCGTTTATCTCGCGAATGTGAATGAGATCACCGAAGAGGCGGCCGATGCACTTTTCGAAGCCGGCTGCGACGACGCATCGCCCGCAAGTCGCGATGGTGTCGTATGGAGCACATTCCATCGAGAAGCGCCTTCGTTGGAACACGCGATTCGTTCGGCAATCTCCGACGTGAACAAAGCGGGTTTTCAGGTCCAGCGAATTGAACTCGATGCTGAAGCGCTGGCATAGTCGGGCGGGATTGCGTCGCAATCATTGAGCCTCCGGGTTTACAAGACAATTCAGGTGGATCGAAAGCGGAACTGTCCGGACTGTCCCCCGTCTCCAGACGTGCCACCACAAAAACCCAAAAATCGATCGGCGGCCGAAATGTAGAATGTCCCCTTTGTTCGGCCCCGATGAAGTCGTGCACGCGACCTTCTGCGGAACCTAAGGCGTACCGGTCTCACCCATCAAATCAAAAGCGTGAATCTAAGACCGAAGGCGCCCAATGTAGATTTGTTTCCGGACAACGTACCCTTCTCAGTTGGCGCACGCAGAGCGTGATTGTTCTGAACGGTTAATCGGACTTTCGGCGCCGATCGGCGCTTTCGGCGCTCAGAATAATCAACCATTGGTTGCGCACGCCGACGCCGATTAGATGCGAGTGCTTATGGGTCGACTCGAAAAACGACCGTTTTGGCAAACAATGAGTTGCGCCACCGCAATGCTCGCCGGCGGCTTTGTCCCGTTGGTCGTGCCAGCTGCTGTCTGTTAGAACTACGCGAATGAAACACATTCGAAACTTCTGCATCATCGCCCATATTGATCATGGCAAGTCGACTCTCGCCGACCGACTCATTCAAATCTGTGGAGGCGTTGCGCAACGTGATCTTCACGAACAGATGCTCGACTCGATGGATATCGAGCGTGAACGGGGCATTACCATCAAGAGCAATACGATTACGCTCGATTACCGAGCTCCGGATGGCAAAGACTATTTGTTGAATCTGATCGATACGCCGGGCCACGTTGATTTTTCGCACGAAGTACGGCGTTCTTTGATGGCCTGCGAAGGCGCGTTGATCATTGTCGACGCGTCTCAGGGAGTCGAAGCTCAGACGGTCGCTAACCTCTATCTGGCTTTGGAGCATGAGCTGACACTTCTGCCGGTGATCAACAAGATCGATCTTCCCGCTGCCGACGTGGAACGTGCTCAAGAGGCGATTGACGCGGAACTGGGGCTCGATCCGTTTGAGGCGATTCCGATTTCCGCCAGAAATGGCATCGGCATCGAAGACGTGTTGCTTGGCATCGTCGAGAAGCTGCCAGGTCCTCAGGGCGATCCAACTGCGCCGCTGAAGGCACTCGTGTTCGATGCCCATTTTGATACGTATCGAGGAGTCATCCTGCAATGTCGCATCATGGAAGGCACGCTCAAGCCGCGCGACACGATCCACTTCATGCACGCCGGTCGCAACTTCACGGTGAATGAGGTCGGCTACAAACAGTTCAAGCTCAATCCGAAACAACAGCTCAGCGCCGGTGAGGTCGGGTATGTCGTCGCCGGAGTCAAGAGTGTTCAGGACATTGAGATCGGCGACACGATCACGCATCTTGATCGCCAGGCCGAAGAGCCGATTCCCGGTTATCAGCAAGCCAGGCAGGTCGTCTTTTCTTCCATCTATCCCATGGACACGGGTGATTACGTTGAGCTGACAAAGGCCCTGGACAAACTCGCGATCAATGACGCGGCACTCACGTTTGAAAAAGACAGTTCGGCCGCGCTGGGCTTTGGGTTTCGCTGCGGGTTTCTCGGTCTGCTTCACCTGGACGTGATCCAGGAGCGTTTGCGACGAGAATTCGACATCGGCCTGGTCATCTCGGCCCCGTCGGTGAAATACAAACTGACTTTGAGAGACGGTTCGACGATCGAGGTCGACAATCCAAGTTACTGGCCCGACCCGACGTTGATTGAATCGTGCAGCGAGCCGTACATCAAAGCCTCGATCCTGACTCCCGAAACGTACGTCGGTCCTGTCATGGAACTGTGCAGGGATCATCGCTCGGAAAGCCAGACGATGAACTATCTCTCCGCCAGTCGGATTGAAGTCATCAGCGTGATGCCACTCGGAGAGGTCCTGTTCGACTTCTACGGCAAGCTGAAGATGATTACGCGAGGATACGGATCGTTCGATTACGAGCCGATTGAGTACCGCAAAACCGATATCGTTAAAGTCGACATTCTGGTCAACAAGGAGCCGGTCGACACGCTTTCGTACCTTGTTCATCGCGAAAAAGCGCGACCTCGGGCGTTGCACTACTGCGAACGACTTGCCGAAGAGATCCCCCGGCACCAGTTCAAGATACCGGTCCAGGGCGCCATCGGCGGAGAAATCATCGCACGAACGACGATCGCGCCTTTCCGCAAAGACGTGACCGAGAAGCTGTACGGCGGCGACGTGACGCGCAAGATGAAGCTGCTTGAGAAGCAGAAGAAAGGTAAGGCAAAAATGAAGCAGTTCGGCCGCGTCAATATCCCCCAAAAAGCCTTCGTCGCAGTCCTGCGCGCCGACAAGGATTAGCGCCCGAAGCGGTCCGGCTGAGCTCACATCGGCGGCGTATTACAACTTCTAAATGGAGGAGACTCCGAAGTTGTGCGTCCGATGGGCGTTGCTACTCGCTCCCGTGAGGTCAAAATACTCAGCCGACATCCAAACTCCTTGAAAACCCAGAGTCTACGCACGCCAGCAGGACGAATCTTCGGCAACGTTCGGTGTCGCGATAGCAGTAGCGAAGCCTATCGCCAAATTCGCACTCGAGGAAGCCGGTTGACGGGGTCTTGCGTCAGAGTCTGTCTCAACAACCCGTCGCGCGTGAGACGCGTCAATAATGGACGGGTTGTTGGCCTCCGCAGCTTCGGTGATTCGTCAGCGCGCAAGCGCTCGCGACTGACTGACCCAGGACCCGCCCTCATGTGTCGCGAGCGTGTAGTCAGAGCGGGGCTTCGATGGCCAGGACCGTGCTGTCGTCCATGTGATGGCGCTACTGCAGAGAGTTTGTGAATAAATCAAATCGCCGGAAAGCGACTACATCATATGGTAGTGAGGTTCCCGTCGAAACAACAACATCTTGTATCCGACCCCATCGGAGATCGATTGATTCACAAACTCTGAGGTCTCTTTCACCGCCTGCAGTCGGGCGAAACAGCAAGCTGCGTCGGATTGTCCAACCGACGCGAGTTGACGTTGAAGCTAATTGCATTAGGTGTGCGCCACCCGACGCGCTTTAGGTCGTTGGCGTGGTTGAATTCGGTGTGTCGGACCGACTCGCCTCTGATCAAGCAGTTCGACCGGCGCTGCGTCCCCCGTGGCAGGGTGCCCTGTTCAGGCAGACGACCGATTTAACGCCGATTTCCGCATCCAGAATCCAACTGACACTCCAGACGGAATCAGCAAGTAATCTCCGAGTTTGCCCGGTAATATGTCAGTTGGTTAATCGATCTTGACGCAATATTCGGTTCAACTCAGTATT
>CAUZVF010000367.1:0-6076 GCA_963582955.1 Planctomycetota bacterium | reverse complement strand
GAAACAGACAATATGCCAGACATTCCCAATGGACTCACCACGATTGATCTGTCGCGCCGACGTTTTCTTGGAATCGGCGGACTGGCTTCTGTCGGATTGGCTGTTCCGCGGCGACTGCGAGCCGAATCGCCATCGAACGATCGCGCGGCGGAAAAGGGCACGATTCGACCATTCAACCGTTATTCAGACCTGCTGGAGACGTTCAAAAAGCGAGGCCACACGCTGCGCGTGTTGGGCTATGCGCCTGACAGGTCGCCGATTGTTGGTATCAAAGCGGGTGGGAATAAGAAACCGGCCATCTTCATCAGCGCCGGGAGTCATTCCACTGAGCAGGCTGGCGTCGCGGCTGCCGTCGAATTGATCGACAAGCTGGACACAGAACATCAAGTCTACGTGATTCCGTGCCGCGATCCAATTGGTCTGAACGGCTTTCGCTATGCATTGAGTCTGGGTCTGGGCGAAGTGCCTGGATTCGATACGCTGGAACAGATGGAAACTCTGTTGCGTGACCGTGGCGAAGTGCTGCTTGATGCGGACGGCAAGCTGCTGGTGCTGATTGGAGAATACGGTTACGCCAACCGAGGCCTCTATCGGAAGATTGAGAAAGGTGCGACATTTCTTGAACCACTCAAAGGCCGCCGCATCTGGTTTCCTTCGCGTTATGAGGACGTACCAGGTTCGGCACTCTTCGAGCGTGCTTACACACTGATTGTGACTCCCGATTCTGAAGTGCTGCACATCAATCGGTTTCACGACACAGCGTGGGCACCGGTCGAGGTCCGTTGTACTCGGCAGTTGATGGCCGAGATCAGTCCGGGAGTGACGTTCGACCTGCACGAATTCGGCGGCGATTCGTTCTGGTTCTCCGTGCGGCGTCAGAAGACTGACGAAGATGAAATCTGGGAACGCCGTATGGCTGCCGAAGCCGCTCGCGCGGTCAAGGCTTCCGGAGCGAAAATGGCTCCCGATGACTACTCGCCGGGCTCGTTCTTCTTGAAGCTGGAGCGCGGCGTCTTCTGGCTCGACCCCTGCCAGCGTGGCGAAGGCTTGAACCTCGCCGACTTCGGAGCGAACAAATACGGAGCCGCATTCACAGTCGAGACCGGCATGAAACAGCCATTCGAACACCGCGTCCGCCTGTCGATGCTGACTGTGCAAACTGCGGTGCGAGTCTTCGAGGAACGTTACCGATGACAGTATTTCGGATACGTACGACCGATTGCGGCTCAACTGACTCGTTTAACCGCAGTGCCCACCGGGCCGCGCGGCACAAGCTACGAGAGGTCAGCAGTTGCCGAATCCCGGCTTTGGACTGATCGAGTTCAGCTTGCAGATTCGCATTTCGCTCAACCGCGCGAGCATGCAAGCTTTTCCAATAGCCCACGTCGCACCGCAACTCGCTCACCTGCTGACGCAGCTCAGCATTCTCACATCGCAGTTCGCCGAATTCCTGCCGCAACTGTTGAACAACACTCATCAACGACTGCAGCTGTTCGTCAACGGGAATCCGTTCCACAAACGAAGCATTCATCATGCTCCAAATTAGAACATCCACGCAATCTCCGATAGATCAGTTTGCTGACCATTCACACCTTCGGCGAATGTTTACTCTTCGTTTTTCAAAACGTGTTCGTGGGAAAGGAGTTACGGCTATCTTGCCTAAAGCGCCGAGCGAATCAGCCGGAACGCGCTAGATATCACGTGGCGGCGATGCGGCAATTGTTTCCAGACGATCCTTCATCACGCTTGCTGAGCGACCTTGGTACCGGGAGGCGAATTGCCGTCCGCAAGGACTTCCGCGGGAATATGCGGTCCCGCGAGTGCGTGTTGGAATGAAGTTTGTTCGATGCGAATCAGCCGGTCGCCGATCGATTCGACTTGTCGGGAAACTTCGTCAGACGTCTGCTCGATTCCGCCGGCCACCAATGTGACAACTCCCAGAAACAACATCATCTGTCCCGCCGTTGCGATGAGCCATCCGGTGGGAGCGTAGTTTTCGGGACCGCCGAAGTATCCATGCACAACCATGGCACCACCGCCGGTCAGGGCAAGAACCCCCAGATAGGCCAAGATTTGTCCGCAAAATGACTGCCAGTTCGTTTTGCTTTTCTGATTCGCTTCGACGGCCGCCTTGACATCGATGTGTGGCGAGGCAGCCTGTTGTGGCTGATCGACTCGCAGGTTTTGCCCATCCAGGTGAGGTGGAATCACGGGGTTTGCAGAAATGCTAGCTGGAATTGGTCCGCCGGAATGAGAAGTGTCCACACGAAATGTCGATTTGTCGTGACTTGCGGATGTGCTGCGCACGGTACCGCGTTGCGCGGATGCCGGTTCTCCAAACGTTGGTGACGACACCGAAGGGCCGAACGGATCCAGCAATTGATTGCTCGACCATCGATCCAGCAGTTCACGCGCGCCTTTTGTTTTGGCAACTGGTTGAGCATCCTGGCCGACGTTGGCAGATGTCATTTCCAGGCCACAAGTTGCGCACAGCAAACGACGATTGTCGGCAGCCATCTCGGCCGCAACGTCGGCCTGACACTTGCTACACCACATGCGAGCGTTCCGGTTCTGAGAGATGCAGTTGGATTGAGAGGATGAGAGATGCGTCGCTTTAGAGAGGACCGGCATTATCGCCATGCGTCAATTCAACGCAAGACCGGATTCCGATTGACGTTATGCTGGCCATACCGTCCACGGTTGAAAATGGCATATTCAACAGCCAACAAACGCGGGAATCCGCTCTGATTCTCGCATTCGGCAAATCTATAATCCGTTGGGGCTCAACGACTTTCATCGATCCAGCGGGCTGCTGGAAACTCGAATATCAGATATTGGCAGCTATTACAATGCCTGTCTTTTTCGTTTTTGGCGGATGTCATTTCCAGGCCACAACTTGCGCACAACAAACGACGATTGTTGGCAGCCATCGAATCCAGATCGCCGCGAAACAAAGGTTACATCTAATCAATCTTTCTGGATTCTAATCGGATTCTACCGCCAAACCCGGCCGTTCCTTCGCGTTCCGAATTCCGGCCTTCAGACCCAGCGACCATTTTAGCACGCTAAAAACTAACGCCGGATGGAACAATGCCGTCGGTTTTTTGATGAAGTGCAACACTTCAAGAAACGTTTGCAAAGCTCGTTTGTTGCTGCCACACATTTCGAACACGCGGACGACGTACCAATTCAAGAATGCCGTCCCTAACGGCCGTGCTCCGGTGGTTTCTGGGTACAGGAAATCCGAATTCGTCGCCAGCAGCCAGGGGTTGTCGACCAGTTTTCCAACGTGCCGGAAAAAGTCTTTCGGCAAGCCCGTCAATCGGCCGACGGCCGCGTGAGATTTCAACACCTCTTGCAAGACCTCGACTTGCAGTGCGCAAGAACTCATTCCCTGTCCATAAACAGGATTGAAGCTGCAAACGGCATCGCCCAGCACGATCAGTCCTTCCGGAAACCGCGACAACAACTCGTAGCGCCCGCCGAACCTCGGCCGGATAGCGATACGTCACCAACGGTGTCAGTGGTTTGGCGTCTTTGATCGCTTCGTAGAAGTCCGGCAGTTCCAGGCTTTTCGCGAATTCCAGGAATCCCTCGTCGTCGCCCGGCGGATGATCGCCCAGATATCCCACGGCGCTGACAATCCAGCGTTGTCCTTCGATCGGAAAGATGTAACCGACTCGTTTGTGATGCGGGGGGAGTTGGAAACAACCCCATGACCGTCCAATCTCGCGAACTATCGTCAGGACGTTCATAAATCCGTGATGCGTAAGCCAAATCGATTCCAACCGCTAGTTCCTTTGGCTTTTGATAGCCAAGTTGTTCCAGCCACTCGGGCGTTTTGCTTCCCCGGCCCGAGGTGTCAACGACGAGATCAGCCGGCAATTCTTCCGTCCGATCGTCGTTGCGATGCGTGACCCGCACACCGGTGACTTGCGAATTGTCATCGGTCGATAGCAACGATTCGGCGTCACAGTTTTCGATAATGTTGACGTTCGAGAATTCTCGCACACGACGTCGGATATGCGATTCCAAAAACGCGCGGCTCTGCCAGAAAGACGTCAGCCCCGTGTCGGTCCGCATCTTCCACACGCCCTGGTGATACCAAACCAACCCTTTCGAGAAATCACACTCGGTCGCGCCCTCGCTGACCATCTTTTCAAACAGTCCCGGCAGCAACCGCTCGACAACGTTGGCACCGCCGCCGTAAATCGTGTGGACGTGGTTGCCCTGCGGAACACCTTTGCGCGGCTCGACAGAATCACCGACCTCGTCGCGCTCGACGACCGTGACGTTGTCGAAATAATCCGAAAGCACTCGGGCGGAAAGCAGTCCGCCCATACTGCCACCAATGACGACGGCGTGGCGACCTGGTGATTTGGTCTCTGACATTTGGAATGTGAGCCAGTAGGTCCCGCGAGCCGAGCGGGACTTGATTATTTGAGGCCAACTGCACGTGAGGTCCCGCTCAGCTCACGGGACCTACTTTCCTATTTCATCCAACAACGACTTTGCATGCATCAAATCCGGCGTTTCAAAGCCTACGGTGAACCAATTGTAAATCTCGGACAATACACCGCAAGCTTCGTCGCGTTTATCCTGTTTTTTTAACAACCGAGCCAAACTGGTCGCTGCGCGCAGTTCCCAGGATCGGGCTTCACTTTTCCGAGCAAACTCGATCGCCTGGCGAAATTCGGTCTCGGCCGCGACAGCATTGTCAGTTGATTGCTGCAACAGAAACTCACCCTTCAAACGATGTACTTCCGGCAGTGTGAATTTCTCAGTCGAATCGTACGCGTGCTGACGTTCTATTTCGAGCTCGGCCAACCCGTCGTCGATGCGGCCCAGTCCGGCTTTGATTTCCGCCAAATAATGCCTGAAGTGCGGTACGTTCAGCTTCGAACCCAAAAACATGATCCCGCCACCTCCTTGTTCGACCATTTCCAGAATCTCTTCCGTCTGTCCTTGCTTGAACATTGCATAACCACGATCAATCGTCGCCAGGAACTTCCACAGGATGAAACTCTGCTCGACCGCCATTTCGACTGCTTTCGTTGCCAGCCGTTCGGCCGTCTCGTGATCTCGAAGCAGATTGGCCAACCAGCTTCGATGCCACAGCGCAAAACACTGGCTAAACGGATGCTGCACATCGATAGCCGTTTCCGTCGCATCCTCACCACGTTTCCTGGCCTGATCGGGAAACCCCAAATACCAGAGGTTCAGTGCCTCGTACAATTGATACGTGACGCCGCAGTTTTGTCCGGTGGCCAAAGTCGTCACCAGCGACGTTTCCCGATCGAATCACGAGAACCCCAGTTTCATGTTCTCGATCGATTGCTTGAATTCGCCACGAAAGAAATGAGTCAAACCGGGCAGCCACGGAGCTTCCATCAGGATCGCCGGATGCTGCAATGATTCGGCCAATTCGGTTGTGGACGCGCTGAGTTCCACGCATGTTTCCAATTCGGCCCGCAACACATTCCAGCCCCACAGGCCCCACATCACGTTGAATTCGTGATCCTTGGCCCCCAATCGCTCGCACACTTCTTTCGCGCGTTGGAACGTTTCACCAACATCGTTGGAACTCCAGCCTTTCGTGGCCATGTAGACAACGCCCAGCGGGACCAGAAACCCTAATTCGATCTGATCGCGTTCCAGACCCTCGTCGAGTCTCTCGACCAGTTCCAATCCCTTCTTGAACTGGTTAATCGCTTCGGCATTGGCCGATCGTTCCTGAGACCGTTTCCCGGCCTTCAGGCAATAGTCGATGCCCTTTTCGACATCTGCCGCTTCGCTGAAGTGCTGAGCCAGCAACTCCGGCTCGGTGTCGGCGATGCGTGGAAAGTCGGATTCCAACACGTCACCAATCTTTTGGTGGAATTTTTGTCGCTTCTTTTTAACGAGCGACTGGTACGCGGCGTCCTGGATCAACGCGTGCTTGAACAAGTAGCGTGCCCGTGGCGGACGCCCGCGTTGAAACAGTATCTCGGCCTTGACCAGCTTGTCGATTTCTTCCTTCAGCGTCGCGGCATCAATGTCAATGACGGCAGACAGTAATTCGTGAGTACACTCACGG
>CAUZVF010000366.1:0-6088 GCA_963582955.1 Planctomycetota bacterium | reverse complement strand
ATTGCCGCGCCGGGTGTCAGCATTCTCAGTACGGTGCGCGGTGGAGGCTACGCAAGTTACAGCGGGACCTCGATGGCAACTCCGCATGTGACGGGTGTCGTTGCGTTGGTTCGCGGCCAGCATCCGAATTGGTCGTACACGCAGATCATCGACCAGGTTTTGAATTCCGCTGATCCGTTGGCGTCGCTGCAAGGCCGAGTTCAAACCGGTGGCCGATTGAACGCCGCCGCCGCCGTCGGCACACCGGGAGCTGATACTGTTGGTGCGTACATTATTACCAGCACGCCCAGTGGTTCGGTCTCGGGACCGATTGCGTCGGCACGCGTCACGTTTAGCGAGTCCATCAATGCCGCAACATTTGGGGCCGCGGACATTGTTTCGTTTACTGGCCCGGCCGGCCAAGTTTCGGTTTCGTCGATTGCTGCTGTTGCCGGGTCCAGCAATCGGGAATTCGACATCCGATTTGCGCCACTTTCGGCGTTAGGAACATACACGATTGTGCTCGGCCCGAATATTCTCGACGGCGCCGGCAATGCCATGAACCAGGACCGGGATTCCGTGAACGGTGAATCCGGCCAAGACCGTTACACATTGACGTTCCAGGTCAGCGACCTGCGGGTTTTCTCGTCGCCAAATGTGCCTATTCCGATCATTGATGGGTTCGCCACACGATCGTCGCTCACGATTAGCGACAACATTCAGATCGCCGATGTGAATGTCGTTCTTAACGTGACGCACACCTGGGACGGAGATCTAAAGTTCTTCTTGGAGTCACCATCGGGCACGGAAGTGGCGTTGGTAACTTTCCGTGGTGGCAGCGGCAACAACTTTACGCGGACGGTTCTTGATGATGAGGCTGCCGCGCCGATTTCCTCGGGCACGGCGCCGTTTACCGGTTCGTTTCGGCCTGAACAACCTTTGTCAACGCTCGACGGCCAAAGCACACAGGGCACTTGGCGACTACGGGTTGAAGACTGGTACCGTGGTGATCAAGGTCTAGTCAATGGTTGGTCGCTTGTCATTGACCCCGTCGAACCCAATCTGCCGCCGGTCGTTAGAAACCAGACATTCACAATCGCGGAAAACAGTGCTGCCGGCACCGCCGTGGGAACAATCAGCGCCAGCGACCCGAACACGGATGAATCGCTGACTTACGAATTAGTCGGTGGCAGCGGCCAGGGTGTGTTCGCGGTTCATGCCAATTCCGGCCAGATCACGGTTTCCAATCCGGCGCGTATCGACTTCGAAACCGTGCAGTCTTTCGACCTTGGCCTTCGAGTCACCGACCATGCCGGCTTGTTTGATACCGCGTCGGTGACCATCACGGTCACGGATGCGAATGATGCGCCCGTCATTGATCCGATTGCCGACCAGCAAATTCCCAAGCAGACGGGACCACTTGTGTTGAGTTTATCGGCAACAGACGCCGACGGCGATTCCGTGACGTTTTCGGCTGAAGTTGGCGGCGACGCGATCGCCGAACGTGCCTACGAGTTGAATCGGGACAACGGTTTCTATGCAACACCCGGCATTCGGGATGCCGATTACTATTACAACTATCGCGGCATCGGAGAAAGGTATTTTCTCGGCAACCCATCGGGCGGCAGGATGACATGGTATTTCGTTCTTCCAGATGGATCGCTGCACCGCTGGGGCGGCAGCATTGCATCGAGTCCGAAGATCGCGAACCTGGATGGCAGCTACCATTCCGACGTCAACAAACTCTGGACTGCGGCGAAACGTGTACCGGCGAATGTTGCGGCCCGTGTTGAAGGCAACACGTTAACGCTGACTCCCGCGGAAAATTATGTCGGCAAATTTCGGGTGACCGTAACTGCTACCGACGGACGTGCGACGACAAACAGCGGATTCGACGTCGATGTCACCAATGCGCGGCCCATTCTCGTGCCGATTGCCGACCAGGTCGTTGTCCACGACACCGGCCCGTTGGTATTGGATTTGTCGGCGACCGATGCGGACGGTGATCCGGTAACTTACTCGGTCGAAGTCGTCGGCGATGTGATTGCCGAACGAGCCTATCAGTTGCATCAGGATAACAATTTCTATGCAACCGCCGGCATTCGCGACGCCAATTACTACCACAACTATCGCGGCATCGGAGAGAAATACTTCGTCGGCAACGCCTTGGGTGACCAGATGACGTGGTACTTCATTCTTCCCGATGGATCGCTGCATCGCTGGGGCGGCAGCATCGGATCGAGCGTGAAGATTGCGAGTCTGGATGGCAGCTACCATTCCGACGTTCAGAAACTATGGACTTCGTCGCAACCTACACCCGCGAATGTTGTGGCAAGCATTGACGGAAACACGCTGACGTTGACTCCCGCGGAAAGCTATGTCGGCGGATTCCAGGTAACCGTCACCGCAAGTGACGGCTTGGCGACGACAGAACGAAGTTTTGGTGTCGATGTCACCAATGCAGCTCCGGTCCTGGCGACGTTGCCAAATCAGAGTATTTCTCACAAATCGGGTGCATTGGAATTGACGTTATCGGCAACCGATGCCGACGGTGATTCAGTTTCATTCTCGGCCGAAATCGTCCGCGACATGATCGCCGAACAAGTCTATCAGTTGCATCAGGACAACGGTTTTTATGCAACCGCAACGATTCAGGACGCCAATTACTATTTCAACTATCGCGGTACTGGAGAAAAATACTTCCTCGGCAACGCCTCGGGCGACCAGATGACGTGGTACTTCATCCTTCCGGATGGATCGCTGCATCGTTGGGGTGGCAGCATCGAATCGAGCGCCAAGATTGCGAGTTTGGACAGCAGCTATCATTCCGACGTTCAGAAACTATGGACTTCGTCGAAACCCACACCCCCGGACGTCGTCGTTACGGTTGACGGAGACACGCTGACGCTGGTTCCGACGGAGGATTATGTCGGCAGATTCCAGGTAACCGTTACCGCGAGCGACGGCTTGGCGACGACAGAACGACGATTTGATGTTGATGTCACGAATGCCACTCCGATCCTGGCGTCATTGTCAAATCAAAGCATTTCCCACAATTCCGGCGGTTTGGAAGTGACGTTGTCGGCAACAGACGCCGATGGCGATTCCGTGGCCTATTCGGCCAAGGTTGTCGGTGACGTCATTGCTGAACGAGCCGCCAAGTTGCATCAGGACAACAATTTTTACGCGACCGCAACGATTCAGGACGCTGATTACTACCACAACTATCGCGGCTTCGGTGAGAAATACTTTCTCGGCAACGCGTCGGGCGAACAGATGACGTGGTACCTAATCTTTCCCGACGGATCGTTGCATCGCTGGGGCGGAAGCATCGAGGGTAGCGAACTCGTTGGGACGCTCGACGGCAGTTTTCATCAGGATCCAACGCTCATTTGGAATGCTAGTCCGCCTTCGGCAAACGATGTCACGGTGACAATCTCGGGCGACAATTTGATCGTCAGCCCCGCCGATAACTTCGTCGGCGATTTCACCGTGCATGTGACGGCAAGTGATGTGTTGGGTGCTTCACAAATGCAGTCGTTTATCGTCACGGTCACCGCCAAGGGTCAGCAAACCAACTCGGCCATCACCAATCAACTGCCGCCGATTATGGATTCGTCGAAATCCCAGAATCTTACATCAGTGTACACAGAAGCAACACGCGCGACTGGAATTGAAACTGCAACTGCTACAGTACGGCCGGTATCCGCGGCGGCCACCACGAGTGCCGTCGGTCGCATCCAACCAGCGGTCAACGTGTTTACGTCCGGGAAACCGGCGGATTTGGAACCGGTCAAATTGACTGATCAAATGGGCTATTCGATTTCGTTGCTCGAACTTGAATTGGAAGAAGAATACGTTACGAACCAACCGCACATGCAAGATTCAAGTTCTCGGAAGTTCGACATGCCGCGTGAAAATATCAATTCCGAAATCACGCGGCAATCGTCAGCGGCGGAACGTACTGACTCTATTGACGCTGTCTTCGGTGATGACCCAAACATCCTGCTTGATGCTTTGTTGCTAATCTGACGCAAGCGTTGTGGCAACGATCACTTGTTGGATTCAAATAGACTCAGTGAAATTCGGCAAGGCGGCGTATTGCGGCGGCGATGTTAATGTTGGCGATCAGGAATTTGTTTCTCGCACCGCGGTTACGCGTCCCGCAATCCGCGAAATAATCGGCGGCCAACGCGAATGATTGTTGCACCTTCTTCGATCGCAACGTCGAAATCTCCGCTCATTCCCATCGATAGTTCGGACAAACAAAGCGTCGTGGGTGACATCGCCGTCAGCCGGTCTCGCAAATCCCGCAATCCTCGATAAACCGGCCGCGAATCTTCGGAGTTTGAAGTATACGGGGCCATCGTCATCAGGCCGCTGATCTGGACGTGACGGGCGGCCAAAACCTGATCCCAATTCTCAACCAATTCCTCGCAACGGAATCCGTCCTTGACGTTCTCACCAGAGACATTGACTTCCAACAGGATTCGCGGATGGAGATTTAATTCCGCCGCCAACAAATCGATCCGCGACAACAGCCGTGTTGAATCGATCGAATGCATCAACGTGGTCACAGGGAGGATGGGCCGCACCTTATTCCGTTGCAGGTGGCCGATCAGATGCCAGTGAACGTCGTCCGACAGTTGTTGAGCCCGCTCGACAAGTTGTTGCGGGCGGTTTTCGCCGAGTTCACGGACTCCGAGTTCCATTAGCGCGCGGACCCAATCGAGTTCGGCATATTTTGTGACGGCGACCATTGCGACGCTGTCGGATTCACGTCCGGCCCGTCGGCACGCGGCCTCGATCTGATCCATCACTTGCGCGTGATTTTCAGCGACACACTTGGAAGTATCTGGCATGACGGATTGCGGCCAAAGTAGGTCTCGCGAGCCGAGCGAGACCCTCAAACATCGCACTTTCGGCCCATTCCGCGGTCCCGCTCGGCTCGCGGAACCTACTTGGGACTAGGACAACTCGATCGGCCACATCAATCCGGATGTGAATCCTCCGTCAACTCGCACCACTTGGCCCGTCATAAAGGCTGACGCATCGGAAGCGAGGAAGACGGCCGCACCGACCAAGTCTTCGACTTCTCCCAACCGCCGCAACGGCGTGTTGGCGATTCCCCATTCCTGCATCGTGGGATCCGACCACAATTTCTGAGTCATGTCGGTCAAAATGAAACCGGGTGCGATCGAGTTAACTCGCACACCTTTCTCGCCCCATTCCGTGGCCAACCCACGCGTCATGGCCACGAGACCGAACTTGCTCATCGCATACGGCAGCACGCCTTTCAACGGGGCATACGTATTTAACGAATCGACATTGATCTGCACACCGCTGCCACGTTCAATCATATGCCGTCCGATGGCTTGCGACAAAAAGAACGCGCCTTTCAGATTGATATCGAGGATGAAGTCGTAGTCGTCAGTCGTAAACGACTCGGCCGCCTGCCGCTTGTTGACACCGGCAACGTTGAGCAGAGTGTCGATTTGTCCAAATTCGCCGAGAACTTCGTCAACAAGCCGCTTGATGTCGTCTTCCTTCGAAACATCGCAAACAACGGGACGCACACGCGTATCGCCGGTCGAAAGATTGCTGGCCGTTTGCTCCAGTGATTCCCGCTGACGGCCGGTAATGATGACACGTGCTTGCCGGTCAGCGAATCCTTTGGCAATGGCCTTGCCAATTCCACGGCTGCCGCCCGAGACGATTGTCACCTGCTCCGCCACTGAAAAAAGTTTATCCGCCATTCAATTCCTCACTTAAATCGGAACCCAGCCAGTCAATCACGTGTCTGGCTTTCAAAATGCTCTCACGATCTTAAGGCTCGTTCCAATCGAAAACAATTTTGACAGACCGTCGCGGACTTATTTATGCTGAATCTGACAGATGAGCCACGCGGAATTCAACGTACGGCAATCACGCTCATCCATTTTCAAACGACAAGGGAATTCAAGCATGCTGATCACTGGTTGGCTGACTCGCCTTCGGAGTCGTGCGGAGTACGGTAGTTTTCGTCGAATCGGCACTTGCTGGCAGTCGGCCAAGTCGGCATTTCGCATGGTATCTGTTCAACAGCAAAGCCGTGACAATAACCAGCGAG
>CAUZVF010000365.1:0-6098 GCA_963582955.1 Planctomycetota bacterium | reverse complement strand
AGAAGCTATCGGGGCGACTCACCTTTTGGGTTTACCACCTCACCGACAAAGACGAGATGGCCGTTGATATCAATGGTCAATACGTCGACCGAGCAAAGATCAAACGATTTCCAGTTGGCAAGCGCCGCGGTGGGCTGCCGGGACAGCGTTTCGAAATCTCCCTGACCGATTGCCCGCCGTTTCGCGGCGACAATGAATTGGGGCTGACGCTGAAATCGCCCGTTGATCGCGAGCAATCTCCTCACATGGAAGAATTGGAGATCGTCGCAAGATCAAAGTGAAAGGACAAGAAAAACATGAAGACGTTGATTGAAACTTTTTTGGCGACAGTTGGGAGTGGTCTTGGTAATTGTTGGCGATTGGAAGACCGAAACGAGCAGCGGATGAAACGGGATATCAACTCGATTGAGGTGTGCGGTGGCTTCGGCCGCCGCGAAAACCGTTCTACACGGCACCGCAGGGTGATCAGGCTTGTTCTCGTTGGTGTCGCCGCCTTCCTGGTGCAAACTATTCATTGTGTCGCGCAGGACGCTGACGCGCCGGGTTGGCGCAAACATGTGATTCTCTCGGTCAAGAAATGCTACAACGTTGTCGCTGCCGACTTCACCGGAGACGGCCTGACCGACGTGATGGCCAACAAGGTCGATGCAACAATGCTGCTGGTTGCGCACGCAAAGCGTGATTGTTCTGAACGGTTAATCGGACTTTCGGCGCCGACCGGCGCTTTCGGCGCTCAGAATAAACAACCATTGGTTGCGCCAGACTGGAAGTTGGTAGAAGTCGAGACCACCCGCGGCATTCACGTCTACGCGAGCGGTGCGATGGACGTCGACGCAGACGGGGATCTCGACTATGTCGCGGGCCGGTACAGTCCGGGACTGCTTTTCTGGCTGGAGTGTCCTGATGCCCCGACCAGGCAACCGTGGCTCTTCCACGTCATCGATGACCAACCCGATGGCGTCCACGGCATTCTGCTGAAAGACCTCGACGGTGACGGCCGACTTGACATGGTCACGAACAGCGCGCACCGCAAAGGGCCGCTGCCGCAATCAATCCTCTGGTATCAGGTGGCCCAGGATCCCCGCCGTCGATGGACGCGAAATGTACTGGGGAAAAGAACTGCGCCAGGTCGACCGCACTACTTTGCTTCGGGTGATTTCAACGCCGACGGCCGCGTTGACGTTGCGGTGGCTTCGAGCGGCGTGTCACTCCCCGGTGGCGACTGGCTGGCTTGGTGGGAAGCGCCCAAAAAGCGGGCTGATCCCTGGAAGAAACACCTCATCGCCGACGGACAAGTTGGCGCAACCCACCTGCACGCTGCCGACTTCAACGGCGACGGGCGGCTTGACTTCATCGCTTCGATGGGTCACGGGCAAGGCGTCTATTGGTTCGAGGCTCCCGGCTGGAAACGACATGTTATCGATTCAACTCTGCGCGATGTTCACTGCCTCGTGGCGGCGGACCTCGATGGTGACGGCGACGTGGACGCGGCCACCGTTTCGCGGAAGGATTTCGTGGCCGCATGGTTCGAGAATGACGGTCAGGGTCGTTTCACGAGACACATAATCGATGCCAAGCAGTCGGCCTACGACATGTGTGCGGCGGACATGGACCGTGACGGCGATCTCGATTTGGTGATTGCCGGTGCCGAGAGCGATAATGTCGTCTGGCTGGAGAATCCTGTGCGTTGATCGACGCTGCTCCTCGGTGAGAGATTACTCTGAACCCTGTAATATAGTTCGATCGAATACTCCTCCAGAAAGCAGCCATGAGAATGAGAATCGCATTGTTTGTCAGCCTGCTGTTGGTGCCCGTGTTCACGCAGGCTCAGGAACCAATTGAGATTGGCACTCGGCGCGAACTGTTTGTCGATGGCTATCTGATCGACAAACTTGTCGATGCACAGCGACGGCTGCATCACCCGGTTCCTCGCGAGATCGCAATCGTTCACGACGCGCCCTGGGAGGGAGCAGGCAGCGGGTATCACAGCGTGATCCGCGATGTTGGGCTGTACCGAATGTACTATCGTGGTTCAGCACTCGGCGTCACGGAGGGCCGGCTGAAGCTCGGTAAAGAAGTGTGCTGCTACGCTGAAAGCCGTGACGGCATTCGTTGGACGAAACCAGACCTCGGTCTGTTCGATCACAACGGCTCAAAGAAAAACAACATTATCTGGACGGGAATCGGTGTTCATAATTTTTCCCCGTTCCTTGACACACGTCCGGGCTGCCCGTCGGAATCCCGTTTCAAGGCCCTGGGCGGATTGGCGGCAGAGGGCGGGTTGTTTGCATTTCACTCGCCGGACGGAACTCACTGGTCACTGATGCGGGACGAACCAGTCGTCACGAAAGGCGCATTTGATTCGCAAAACCTGGCCTTCTGGGACACGGCCGCCGGGAAGTACCGGGCCTACTTCCGTACCTTCACCAAAGGCATCACGACGGGCAAGGTCTGGAAGCCAGCCGGCTATCGAGCGATCCGCACGGCTTCTTCCACAGACTTCCTCTCGTGGAGTGATGGGGCCGATCTGACGTATGAAGACTCTCCGGCCGAGCATCTCTATACGAATCAGATCGGGCCTTACTTTCGGGCGCCGCACATTCTGATCGGCTTTCCGACGCGCTACATCGAGCGCGGCTGGTCACCATCGATGCGGGCTCTGCCGGAGCTGGAGCATCGTCAGCAACGGGCCAGGGCGCACTTGCGCTACGGCACGGCGATCACCGAAGGGCTATTGATGGCCAGTCGAAACGGTGTCCACTTCGAACGCTGGAACGAGGCCTTTCTGAGACCCGGCCCGCAACGTCCCGACACTTGGAATTACGGGCACATTTTCATTGCCTGGCACGCGGTCGAAACGAAGTCATCGCTGCCCGGCGCGCCGAACGAGCTGTCCTTGTACGCCTCGGAAGGAGCGTGGACGGGAGACAGCAACGCCATGCGGCGCTACACGCTGCGGCTGGACGGTTTCGTTTCTGTCAATGCCGGGTGGAAGGGTGGCGAAGTCGTCACAAAACCGCTGACGTTTTCCGGCTCGAAGCTCACCATGAACTTCGCCACGTCAGCCGCCGGCAGCATGCGTGTCGAGATTCAAGATGCTGACGGCAAGCCAATCGAAGGCTTTTCGCTGGCCGATTGCCCGGATCATTTCGGCGATACGGTCGAGCGCGTCGTGACTTGGAAGAACGGCGCGGACGTGAGCGTCCTGGAAGGCCGCGCGGTGAAATTGCGTTTTCAGCTCAAGGACGCCGATTTGTATTCGTTTCAGTTCAGTAATGACTGATCGTACTCCCAGGCAGTAAGAAAGGCCGATTAACCATGAAATGCATCGATGGCATCCTCAAGACGTGCGGAACAGGCACGAAGCAGAAACTCGATGTTCGCGCGAGTGTTGCTCTGTCGTTAATCACCGTGAGCCTGACATTCGGGGCGACTGTCAACGCGGTTGCTGACCAGCCGCTCGGCGGCATCTCGGTTGATCGGGAGATGTGGGCGAAGGTGGAGGAACTGGCGAAGACGGACCGCGACGTGCGGCGGGCCTTCGAGCGAAGTGACGGGAAGATTTTCGGAGCGATCTTGCGTCGCGGTGGAGGGCTGTTCGCCGCGTACGCGACCGACCAGGGGGATATCGTCACGCGAAGATTCGTCGATGGCGACTGGAGCTCCCCGCTGTCCGTCACGCAAGACGCGCCACGCCGCGACGGCGAACGTTGGGACATGCCGCAGCTGATCGATGGGCCGGACGATGTGATCTGGATCGCTTACCGCAGTCAGATTCGGCGGCGAATTTTCTTTCATCGCTGGCTCGGCGACATGTGGGGGCCGCGCATCGATGGGCGCGGGATTCATCATGTCAATCCGACGGCGACTGGCGAGTTCGACGAAGACCTGCTGCCGATTGCGGAGGTGCTCATTGAAGGTTCGCGCGTCCGCGATGCGATCGAAATGCGGTTGACCAGCGCCGACTTGAATTGGGCAGAGCCACTGACTCATAGGCCGCGCGTCACGCGCATCGAGTCCATTGACATGGTTCACATGCAGGCCGCTCCTGGCGAGTCTGTCATTTTCATCGACGCGCGCGATGTCGCCCAAACCAAAGGGCTCGTGTGGAAACCGCATTTACCTCGCAAGAATCCGAACAACCCCTTGTTGTCGCCTCGTGCGAGTCCCGACGCACCGGATGCCACTCGCCTGTTCAACCGTGGTATTGTGCTGCGGGAAAATGGTCGGTTTCGTATGTGGTACTCCGCAGTCGGATCGAATACGCCGGTCAATCCTGGTGGTCCGGAACGCTACTGGCAACACTACATGCGAGTCTGTTACGCGGAAAGTCAAGACGGGATTCACTGGAAGCGACCTGATCTCGGTCTGGTCGAGTTCAAAGGATCGCGAAACAACAACATCGTGCCGGGCATTATGCGCTGCCCTACCATCTACTTCGATTCGCACGAACCTGATCCCGATCGGCGCTACAAATGCTTCGGCTTTACGGTACCGACCGTAAGACTGAAAGAAGGTCATCGGTCGACTTCGGCCGACGGCCTGCGCTGGCGCAGCGAACCGGCACCGAGGGGCTATCCGGGCGTCCGTCCCCGCTGGCTGCCGGAAATCCATAGCGTCTTTCGGGATGCGCGCGCGGAATCCGGCCTGGCGGTGGAAAGCGTACGGATTGTTCTCTACCGGTCCGACTCGCCGAGCTGTTCACCTTACCACAAGTCCCGACGGGATTAACTGGACGTTTCATCCGGAAAACCCGACGATCGATCCACTCCAGGGCGTCGGCCACTGCATTCACGATTTCATCGTGTGGCCGGAATCAGGCCGTTACGTAGGATTGCTGCAGGTCGGCGACGAAAATCACAACTATGGATTCGAACTCGTGGTCAGCCGCGATGGCTTTCACTTCTCAAGAGTTGCCGACGGCGTGAAGTTCATCGGCCGAGGAGAAAAGGGAGCGTGGGACTACGGCGGAATTTCGGCGGCGGCTCCGGTTCGAGTTGGCGACGAGTGGTGGTTTTACTATGGCGGACGAGAAAAACCGTGGGCCAGTTATCCTTACACCCTCGAAGAGGTATGGACGTCCAGGATGGACTGCGGCCTGACCACGATCGGCGTGGGCCGCTACGCCGGATTCCGCCTCCGCAACGATTCCGAGCAAGGCTCTCTGTTCACGCGGCCAATTCCATGTGATTTTGATCGTGAACTAACATTGACCGTTAATGCGAAGGTCGCAAACGACGGGAAAGTGCGGGTGGCCGTTCTCGATGCGAAAACGCAGCAAGCGTTGCCGGGGTTTTCGCTGGAAGATTGTGTGCCGGTGAAATCCGATGGCGTTTCGATTCCGGTCCGCTGGCGGAACCATCAAAGCGTGGCCTTGAACAAGTCGCGGGCGATCCGTCTTCAATTCGAATTTCACGGCAAGCAATCCGAAGTGTTTGGTTTCGACTGGATGCAGCCCAACAAGGGAAGCCAGGAGGAGCAATGAGAACACTCGATTGTTGCAAGCTGGCAAGTGGCGCCTGGCAGACAATTGAATTGAACCATGATCTGAATAAAGGACGTTGTATGAGAGTTTCCGCGTTTTCGTTGACGACGTTTGCATCGACCCTGTCGCTGATCGCAATCATGATCGGGGTGAGCGGTAGCGCTAATACAGCGCATGCCGACGAGCCCGCGAAGGGCACAACGAAGCAGGTCGATCTGGGTGGCGATGTGACGCTTGAAATGGTTTACATTCCACCCGGCGAGTTCAAGATGGGCAGCACGCCTGCCGAAAAGAAATGGGCCATTGGGCAAGAAGGAGGTGCGCGATTCTCTTCGGGAGGAGGTCTGCGAGAGGCTTATGAAGGCGAATCCAGGCCGATGCGAGTTAAAGCAGGCTTTTGGATGGGGCGCACGGAAGTCACTGTCGGACAGTTTCGAAGATTTGCGGATGGAACAGGATTTGAAACGGATGCTGAAAGGCCGGGCGGCAAAACACAGTGTTTCAACAGGAATTGGGTTCCGGCGGGAGTCGGGAAACCTCCGCATCCATGGACGGATATGGAAAACAAGAGCTGGAGAGACCCTAATCATGGAATTAGACAGAAGGACAATCA
>CAUZVF010000364.1:0-6101 GCA_963582955.1 Planctomycetota bacterium | reverse complement strand
AGGTTGTACGGAAGGTCAAGCGCCATGGCGTCATTGAGTTGTTGGCGGACTTCTCGAAGTAGACGGCGAAATTTGCGGATGTCAGGCGGTCCGAAGGTGGCCGCCAGCCAAACTGAATAGAGCGACAATCGAATACTTTCGACTGCGTTGCGCTGGTCTTGAGTCAGGCTGTCGGCATCCTCGATCACGGGCAGGGGCCAACACACGTTTTCTGATCCCGTTAGACCTACTTTGTTGAGTGAATCAGTCAGTGTCTTCGAGATAATACGCGGCCATTCACGCCATGCGTGTGATTCCAAGGGAACGGAGAATAGGTCATGTGGAAACGTATCGACGCCAATTTCGAGGACAGAGAGGTGTTGGGTTTGCTCTGGTTCAGGAAAGGCGGGATGACGCGGAACTGTGGTGGTGAGACGAGTCTTTAGCTTATCGGCAATTGCCACCGTCCAAGGATGCGTCCCACCTGGCGGGAAGGCGCGAAGAGTTTGTGTCTCATCCGCTTCGTGATATGCGAGGGCGTTGGAGAACCAACGAGCCGTGGCGGCGTCGCGATACGCGGCATCTGTGCCTATATTTCGACCGCATCCGCACTCAACCTTCTTACCGCCCGGTGTCGACCGCAAGAGAGTCAGCCGCCGAACGGAGTCAAGGCTCGTGACAGTCTCGTAACCTGGCCAAGCATAAAACTCGAAATCAGCGGGCAACGCGAAGTCGAAGCCGCTTTCTGAGGAGCTCGGTTGAAAGCACTTCAGGGCGCGAATCAAGCTACTTCCGATGATCTCAAAAAGTTCATTTACAGTTTGTGCTCGTGCTTCGACACCTTGCCACAATGCAACTCGTTCTTCAAGTGGACGCCGAAGTTCCTTGCGAAGGTACTCTTGGCATGAAGCGAAACCGCCGATCAGCGGTCCACGAGCCAGATCAATTCTCCGGACTAGTTCGTCTTCTGCCATGTCGTCACCGGTGACGGTCAAACTGCGAAAAGCTTACAGGAGTACATTGTGGCCACACGTCCTTGAGCCTTCAGCTTGCGCATGGCGCAGCAGGCCCTGACGACGCGGAGAATCAACACCGTTGGCGGGCGTCAACCAGCAGACGGCCAAATCGGGGCACTCGCAAGAATCCTGCTAACCTCAGGGGACGGATTGAGGTGCCAGCAAACGCACTGCCTCAACCGGAGCTTACCAAACTGAGGCTCGCAAGTGTATGCTGATGCGGGCTAATGCAGAAGACACGCAGGAGCGGGCGACAGCAAGTTCCGAGGGATATCAACGGCTAGAGCATCTGGAGAACTGCGCCGCCGGCCAGCAGCAGCGTCGAGGCAACCAAGTACGGGTTCGGGCGGCGTCGAGCGGCGAGGTCGACGATCAGGTACGCGGCAAAGCCGACGAGCATCGCGCGATCGATCGCGAAGGTCATCACAACGGCAATCTGCATCGCGGCAAGCACGACCAGGTCGACTCGGGGATACGACCGCAACTCGTGCCACGACGGGCAGAGCTTGAGGGCCACGTACAACAGAACTCCCGTGGTCGCGACGACCGGGACGTACGCCAGAAGCGGACTGATCGCAAAACAGGCGAGCATCAGCAGCGCGCAAACGACGGCTGACAATCCCGTACGCCCGCCCGCTGTGATCCCGACGCCGCTCTCGACATACGTAGTGATATTGCTGGTCCCGATCGCCGAGCCAAAGACCGTCGCCGTGCCGCCGATCAGGAGCGCTTCTTTCATCCGCGGCAGTGTGCCGTTCTCGACCAGATTCGTGTTCAACGTGAGACCGATCAACTTGGCAACACTGCCATAGAAACTCACCAGGAACAGAACCAGGATGACGTTCAGCACTTTTGGATCGGCAATGACCGTGAAGTCGAGTTCTCCAATCGCACTCAGCATGCTCGACGAGACTGCGGTGGCCGCCGCGCCATCGCTGCCGATCTTCATCAGGTGGCACAGGACCGATGTCAGAACGATGCTGATCAAGACGGCGCCTCGTACCTTAAGTTTGTCCAAAATGAGAACGATCGCCAGGCTGGAATACAGCGCCGCTGCCTGGGGTGTCAGAAAACTCCCAAGACCGATGAGGGTGACGTCCTCGTAGCGCAAGAGTCCGCCGAACTTCAATGCGATCAGGCCAAGAAACACGCCGATGCTGAGCGACAGACCTGTCTTCATACGGTCAGGGATTGCAGCAATGATCCCTGTGCGGATGTTAGTGATCGTCAGCACGAGAAAAATGACGCCGGACCAAAAAACCGCCCCCAAGGCCTGCTGCCACGAAAAGCCCAATGATCCGACGACGTAGAATGCCACATAGACATTCATTTCCATCCCGGGTGCAAGCACAAATGGCAATCTGGCCCACAATCCCATGGCGAGAGTGGCCGATGCCGAGACCACGATTGTGGCAAAGAGAACAGCGCTCCTGTCCATCCCCGCTTCGGCGAGGATGGCGGGATTGACCACGAAGATGTACGAGAGGGCAAAGAAAGTGGAGACGCCGGCCAGGATCTCGGTCGGAACCGACGAGCCTCTCTCAGCCAGACGAAAATACCGTTTGACTCTCTCAATTACCACGATTCATTCTTCTAGTTCGCTGATGGTGTCGCCGAGGTCACCAACCACGAGTTTCGTCGTGTCTCTCGGGTCAATGGCGTAGAACTTCTTGTTGATGCCGGTGGTGACATGGCCCACCGTGATCGTCACGTCCACACCGTTCGAATGAAAATACCGGGCGATAGCTCGGACCCCCTCGGTCGAGCTATGGGCAGAAAATATGGAAAACGAAGGAATCGTCTCTCGCAAGTGCTCGATCAAGCTGATGATCGTGGCTCCACTGGCGATCGCTCCGTCGACGATCGAGCAGTGTGCGTATTGCTTCGCCGGTGGCAAGTTGACCAATCCGACGACCAGACCACCCTCGTACGGAATCCGCTTGAGATTCGGCTGTGCACTGTGTTCCGGCGGCAACCAACCCATCTCCTGGGCCAGGAGCCGCCCCTCTCGTTCAATTCCGACACACAACGTGTCCGCTCGCTTGCACAGTTCTCCCGGGTTTGAAGGCAGCCTGCTGTAGATTCGCTTCAAGGCATCCAGGTACTCTTCGCGTTGCTGGCGAGTGACGTCTGAGGAGTTCGCCACCCGGTAAAGCACGTCTATGTCCGCGACGATTCTCTCGTCGGTCCGCGAACCAATCGTTACGTTCTCGGGAACGGAATTCGGATCACTGTCCGGCTGATGCAGTTCCTGGAGCTGGTGAGCGGGGAATACGACGAATCTCTCGAACGTGGTCCCAAACGTCCTCTCGAAGGGCTCGGCAGCAGCCAGCAGCGTCGCCGGTGCACTTTGCCGCGTCATCTTCTGGAGTGTGAAATGAAGTGTCATTATATCGAAACTCTCCTATTCTCCCCAACAGGTCCGTTTACTGGCAGTTGGAAGCGTGCCGGCAAAGCCCTGCCCTGCAAGTTCAAGCAACAACCCCAACGCGTTGCTCGCTGTTTTCGAATTCAGCTAACAGAAGGTCAGCCACCTCTTGTGCAAAACTGTCAGTTGTGGCTGAACGAAACAGGCTGATCAGGGCCATCGCGGCCAAGCGATCGGTAGCCGCTGTTGCGGCACATGCGTAGATCCACTTCTTCGATTCCGGGAATGTGGGATCGCCGATGCGCCGCAAGAGGGATGGAATCAGATCCTCCTGTGAGCATCGGAAGTCGAGGACGACTCCGCGAAACGTCTCCCAATCGTCGCGGATAACATCGAAGACCTTTTGATGCCATAGCTGCGGAAGGTCAGGATCGTCCAGGAGCCGCCACATGATTCGGTTTCTCAGCGATGCGTCGGCGTCTTCCCATCGTCTTCGCAGTCGGGACTGGACATCCTCTCGGTGGCAGTACTTCCGCAAGAGGCTGACGGAAAAGCCTGCGACAATTGGCAGATCGTCGTCGACGCTGTCCAGAATCCACCCCAGGTCATCCTCGGTGACCCGGCTGCGGAGTTCGTCCATCAAGTCCATGCGATCGAGCAACTTTGCATCTACCGCATTCGGGCGGCCGCCAGCTCGGAGAAGCTCGATTACTGCATCAGCGGTAAACTCAGGTCCGACAAGTCGATCAGCCGTAGGAGTCATTTGGTATTCCCCCAATCAGGAGTCTCTTCTTCCAATGAATTCGAACATCCGGCAAGGGTTCCCATTCATCGAGCGAGAATTGTAGAAGCGCAGTTCGAGTTGATGGTACTGCGAGGTGATTTCCGTAATCTCCTCGTCGGAATGGTGATGTGCGATGAACAGAAGGTTGCCTTCAGAGTCGTGAACCGCGAAGTTCCCGTCCCGCCAATCGAGCTGTGATCCTGCCGCGTACCGCTTCCGGTAGATCGGACTGTGGTCGTCGCGTGCGAAGTCGTTGACATAGACGACACCTCCAGGTCGAACTAGCTCGAAAACTGTCTTACCCGCTTCTTCCCAGTTATCGAGTACCGGGAAGCAGGTCAGAAGCCGGGCTAGAACGACCACGTCGAAGGTGCCAAACTGTTTGTCCTCAAAACAGTCAACCGCCTGAAAGCGGGCGGCCGCCTGCATGCCAAGCCGGCTTGCTCTGCTGTTCGCACTTGCGATTGCCGCCTCGTTGATGTCGATGCCCAATACTGACAGGCCGTTCTGGGCGAGCCTCAGAGACACAGCACCTGTGCCGCAACCGATTTCCAGGGCAGATTGATCTGGCCCAATATGCCGCAGCAGATTCGTCGTATCCACTTCGGCCACGGAAGGCCGATAGTCGATCGACCGCCAGCAGGTGTAGTCGTTGGCAAGCTCGATCATTGAGGTACACAGCTTTCAAAGTGTTCTTCGATTATCGTATGCACGTCGGCACCGATACTGTTGTGAGTGTCGTTCGATCGGGTCGCGTTTCGTCGGTCTACCTCTGCGCACACATTCTCGACCAGTCTGGTGGGGTCGGACTGAAACATCGCAGTGCCTCCGCCATTCGTCTCGGTCTCTTCCAACAGACTTCGCATCGAATCGGATATCCCGCCGAAGCCCTCGAGGATTCCCAGGACGTTGTCTCCATTCATCCATGCCGACGTGAACTCGTTGAGCGTGCCGAAGTCACCGCCGATGAAGATCGCCGCGGAGGACGAGCGAATGATCAGCGGGCTGCGGCCATCGTCGTTGAGACCCGTGTAGACCATGAGATCGACAAAATCGACCGGCTTGCGGAAACGACGGAGATGTTCGGTTTCGCTGTCTGCCGGTGAGATTCCGACGACCATGGCTCCTTCACGTTTCGCTCCAATTGCTGCTGCGTAGGGAACACCGGTCGTCCCGCCCGTGAGAACGTGCTTTCCGTGCCTTGCAATCTGCCGGCCCGCTTCAAAGGCGGCGATGACCTGGCGTTTGTCGAACCGGGTCGCCCCGCCCAGAACTGCAATCCAATCCCGCTTTTCAAGAAAGTCCAGCATTGTGTTGTCTCGCAAAATGACCGGCACAGAGAATCGTTCTGTCGTCATGCCGGATCGGTCAGTACTAACTCGCTGTGTCCAACAGCGACAAGAACGTAGACAACCTGTCGGTTTCCGGTCGCGACAGGATTTCCGGTCCTCCTTGCTCCAGGATCCTGCCGTCCTCCATGAAGAAAACAAGATCGGCCGCCCGTCTCGCGAATCCGATAAGATGAGTGATCAGCAGAATGCCCGTTCCTTCGTCACGCAACTGTTTCAGGCAATCCAACAGAACGGAAACGTGTTCGATGTCGAGCGCCGAGGTAATCTCGTCCAACAGCAAGTACTTGGGACGCAGAACCAGGGCCCTGGCAATCGCCGCTTGTTGCCGCTGCCCTATCGACACTTCGTTGGGATAGCGATCAATGAAGTCCTGCATCGCAAACAGGTTCACCACCCTCTCAACCTCGTCGTCCTCGTCTCGTTTCCCGTCATCGTTGAGACTCTGAAGTGGAAGGCTGATATTCTGCCGAATCGTCATGTGCGGCCAGAGGAACAGTTGCTGAAAGACAATCGTGATCTGCGGCCAGGGCGGTGGTTCAATCTTCGTGTGATTCTCGCCGTCAAAGACATACTCGTTTCCGTTGATGCTGACTCTGCCGCGA
>CAUZVF010000363.1:0-6102 GCA_963582955.1 Planctomycetota bacterium | reverse complement strand
CCGTCCAAAAGTGGAAGAGACAGCCGCGGCAACGGCCACTGAATGCCGAGTTGGTCCCCGACCGCCGCGAATCTCAATCCGAGACGGCTCCGCAAGAAATCTTGAACGATATTCGTGAATTGCTGACGCGGCACAAGTCGGATCTCTCGCCGCGTCAATTCAGAATCATTTCGCATTGGGTCGACGGTGATTCGATTCAAGATATTGCCAAACAACTTGCAATTCCCGCCTCGCGCGTCAGCGACGAGAAGTACAAAGCTATTCGAAAATTGCGACGGCGTCTTGTGTAACGATTCTCCACTCGCCTTCGATTCCGTTGAGCAATCCCGGCGAATTTTGTGGGATTGGCTGTTTAACCGTGCCGCGGTGTTGCGTTAATCATCTAAGACCCAACTGAACGAACAGCGACACGAACCCACATCTTTTTGGCAGCAACTTCGCCACGCCCCTCCGCACGAAGTTGCTCGGCTCATGCGCAACCTCACCAAATTGCGGTGCGCAGAAACGCGTTAACTCACTTCTTGAGATTGAGGAGATTCGCAAATGAGAACGCTCGAACGACATTCAATCCGATCATACAAATGGACGGCGGCAATCGCCGCGATCACGATGCTTTCGTTTTCGAACATGGCGCATGCTCAAGGTTGTCGCGGCCAAGGCGGCGGTGGCATGGGTGGGCGAATGATGCGTGGTGGTGGTGGAATGACACAGCGCGGCGGGATGATGCAGCAGCGCGGCGGAATGATGCAGCGGGGTGGCGGGATGCAGCGGGGTGGAATGATGCGCGGTGGCGGGATGCAAGGCGGAAGCATGATGTCGAACGGAGGAGGCATGGGGCTCACCACAATGATGCAGATGTCCGGCGGTTTCGGCTCGCGCGGCACGGGCACGGGCATGAATTCGCAACAATCCGCCCGGATGGCCGCTCAACTTCGAGCCCAGCAGCGGATGTTGCAACAACAGCAACGGCAAATCAGCCAACTGACAGCGCAGTTGCGAAACACGCAACAACAGTCGTCGCGGCGATCTCGTCGAAACGAATCGGCTATTCCGGTTAGCACAAATAGCACAAGTGCCGCGAATTCTCAGACGCCTGTGCGTCGCCGGACAACTCAGCAAGACATCGTTGCCCGCCTCCGCCAAAAGAGATTGGAACGTGCTCAAAAGCGGAAAGAGTACATAGAACGCAAGCAACGACGGCGCGAAGACCGAATCCCGTCCGCGTGACGCCGCCGATCCGCCGCAAGCTGACTGAGCCTCTACATCATCTCTCGATCCGGACGTGCAATGAGGTCTTTCGCAACGGTTCCGTATCCGAAGAATCGCCAGCCGACTCGTTGGGATTTTCCATTTTCGGACGAGATGACGGCTGTCGACATCAACCAGATTCGAAACATCGAACCGTTCAGCCAACTTGATGACGGCAACTTCCGTCCGCCTTGTTCGCTCGAACAAATTCTGCGAAACGACTCGCGTATCCGGTATTGCAATCCCGGTGACGTTGTCGTCCGCGAAGGCGAGTTTGGTAATTCGGTGTTCTTCGTCATGTTCGGACGCATGCGCGTCTCGCTCGATGCACGCCGTGTTCCAACGGCCAGTCAGCAGCGGCGGCAGAGCGGCTCGTTGCAGGCAGTTTTCGATTGGTGGAAAAAACGCCGGGCACCGGAAGTTCGGCTTCGAGCCAATGAATTCCAGCAAGGGTGGCTCGATGCAAATGACGCCAATGAGGGACGTTGCCTTTATCTTCCTGACGTCGGAATGTTGTTGAACGACGATCGCACGGCCCTCTTGCAGGCCGGGCAGTTTTTCGGTGAAGTCGCCGCCTTAGGAAGAACGCCGAGAAACGCCACGGTCACCGCGGAAACGTCGGCCGCGTTGTTTGAAATCCGCTGGCAGGGCATTCGCGACGTCATGCGCCGCGACGACGGACTAAGACGGTATATCGAAGAGTCCTTTCGCGATCGCGCGCTGGCGCGGCTACTGAAAGGTATCCCCGAAGTTCGAAGTCTTACCGACATCGATATCGACGAACTCGTCAAGCAAGCCCGTTTCGAAAGCTACGGCGAATTCCGTGCAACCAAGCCATCAACATCTCAGACTGAATCACAGGGCATCATCGGCTATACCAGCGAGCCCACGATTCGCAAGCAAGGAGTTTGTGCCAACGACGTCTTGCTGCTGCGTACCGGAGTCGCACGCATCACGCACGATACCGAGCAGCAATGCGGAACCGTCAGCTACCTGACGGCAGGCCAGGTTTTCGGAATGGACGAACTGCTAAGTTGCCAGCGAGATTTTCGATGCTCGCTGCACGCGATTGGCCATGTGTCGATCGTTGCCATTCCAAGATATCTGATCGAAAACATGTTGTACGTTCCGCCGTTTCGATTAACTCCTCGCGCGGCCGGATCGCTCGGCGTTGAACTTGACAACGTGGAAGTCGTCGATCGTGGACGTGTCGATTTGTTGTCCGATGCGGAACTCGAACCAGAAGCGGGGCTACTCGAATTTCTCAGAAGCGAGCGCTACACAGCCGGTACGTCGACAATGATGATCGATCTAAATCGTTGTACGCGCTGTGACGATTGTGTTCGCGCTTGCGCGACGGCTCACAACAACAATCCCCGATTCATCCGGCAGGGGCAAACTTTCGGCAATCACTTGCTACCGACGGCCTGTCTGCATTGCGAGGATCCGGTTTGCTTGATTGATTGTCCAACGGGAGCGATTCACCGCAACCGATTGGGCGGTGAAGTGGTTATCAACGAACAAACCTGCATTGGTTGCGCCGCCTGTGCCAACAATTGTCCTTATGATTCGATCCGCATGGTCGAGATTCGCGACGAGCAAGGCGATTTTCACATCGACCCTCGCGGCATGCCGTTGCAACAGGCGACGAAATGCGACCTGTGTGCCGGACGACTCGGTGGTCCCGCCTGCCAGGAAGCCTGTCCGCACGATGCACTGCGCCGAATCGACATGAGTTCTTTGGGAACGCTCGATCAATAAATGTCGCATTTGCTGGTAGCCGGATTGGTGAGAATTCGGATGTCGGTCAGGAACGGAATTCTCACGAACCCGGTGACGGCACTTAATTTTCGATCGATCCCGTCGGCTGAAGCCGACAGTCATTGATCGGCCAGTGCTTTGGCGACCGGCCATCGAGGTCTTTTCCGTCCGTTGCGACTGCCAGCAGGTGCTGGTCGTATCAATCAGTTGTTTCTTGGCGGTCGCTTTGTAGCTCTTCCAAGTAGACAATCGTGGGAATGAGGCTACGTCGAATCGATTCCGAATTGATACGCGGCTTTTGGAACGATTAGAATGTCTTGTTTAGGAGCGGCACGGAAACAAGACCAGCAATCTGGACGCCTGACCCCGGACGTTGGATAGATACCGGTTAATTTCCGCGCCGTTCCGTAGCGGCAAGACGTCGGCGACGGATTCGTCGTAAAAAAACCGGCGCCGACCAACACAAGGTTTGTGCCCGCATGCTGTGGCTTAACAAAAAGTGATATTTTCAACCGCGCGAAGTATATTAACCGCATGTCAGAAGATTCGGACGACACAACTGAATTGATTGACCGCGTCATCCGTCACGATGAACACGCGTTGGCTGAGCTATTTTCGCGGCATCGTAACCGGTTGTGGAAGATCGTCAACTTCCGGTTGGATCACCGGCTGCGCGGCCGCGTCGACGCTGACGACATCTTGCAAGAATCCTATTTGAACACGGTCAAGCGATTGAAGTTTTTCCTGCACGATGCGTCGCGATCGATCTTCGTGTGGTTTCGGCTGATTGTCAGTCAGACGTTGATCGACGTGCATCGCCGCCATTTGGGAGCCCAGATGCGTGACGCAAGCCGTGATTTTTCGGTCGATACCGGTTGGACTTCCGAATCGACGTCGTTTTCGTTGTCGTTTCATTTGCTGGGCCATTTGACTTCGCCGAGCGTGGCGGCATTGCGGGCGGAACTTTCCGATCAGCTCAAGACGGCAATCAACAGCATGAACAAGACCGACCGCGAAGTCCTCGCTCTGCGGCATTTCGAAGAATTGACGAACACCGAAACCTCACACGTATTGAGCATGTCTGAACAGGCCGCCAGTTTACGGTACGTTCGAGCGCTGGCAAAGCTGAAGAAAATCATGTCGGCGATCCCGGGATTCCTTGATGGATGAACTCCCGATGAATCAGCCCGACGACTGCTTCGATGCCGAAATGTCTGGCTTCCCGACGCCCACGGACGCCAATGAGGATTCCGTACGTGATCCGTTGGAGACTTTGGTCACTGAGTTTGCTGACCGTCACCGACTCGGACAGAATCCGTCGGTCGATGATTATGCCGAACGCTATCCGGAGTTGGCCGATCAGATTCGTGATTTGTTTCCCTTGGTCACGGCAATGGAACAGTGGAAGACGGCCACTGAAGCGACATCGTTGCGCGAGGGGCTGCCACAGAACATGGACATTCAGCAATTGGGCGATTATCAGATCGTTCAAGAGCTGGCACGTGGCGGAATGGGAGTCGTCTTCGATGCCCGGCACGGTTCCACGGGCAAGCGCGTCGCCGTCAAGTTGTTACCGTGGAATGCGGCGATTGTGCCGCGCTGGCGTGAGCGATTCGAACGAGAAGCCGAGACGGTCAGAAAACTCGATCATCAGCATATCGTCCCGGTCTTGGATTTTGGCAAGAGTGATGGGTTTTACTATTACGTCATGCCGTTCATCGAAGGTGTTGGGTTGGATTGGGTCATCCAGGGCCTACGTCAGAGCGACGGAATCATCTATGCCGACGAGATTGCAAGGCTGCGAGCCATCGAATCGAAGACCGATGAACCGGACGGCACATTATTCAAGCTCGGCAACATGGACGAATTGGAAGACAGCAGCACGCAATTCACCGTTCCCGATTCACGCGACGGCGAAAAACCCAGCAGTGCGAGCCGCAGTCTGCGTCGGCATTCATGGCGTGGGATTGCCCGGATTGGTTTACAAGTCGCCGATGCGTTGGGTTACGCCCACCGTCTTGGCATTCTGCACAACGACATCAAGCCCGCTAATCTCTTGTTGGACGCCGACGGGCGCGTGTGGGTGACGGACTTTGGGTTAGCTCAGCCTGTCGGAGAAGACTCGGACAAACTCAACGATCGCCCGGCGGGAACGGTCCGATACATGGCCCCCGAACGGTTCATCGATGGCGGCGACGAACGCAGCGACATCTACTCGCTCGGAATCACCTTATACGAACTTGCGACTTTGCAGCCACCTTGGAGCGAGCGCGTGACGTCGCAATTGATTCAACAAATCCTCGGCTCACAACCCAAGCTGGCCTCGGACGTGAACCCGCGAATTCCGCATGATTTCGACTGCATCTTGATGAAAGCGATATCGCGAGATCCCAACAAACGTTATCAATCCGCGGCGGAGTTTTCCGATGATTTGTCACGGTTTGTCCGCGGACAACCCGTCGGTGCCACGAGGCTGGGACCGCTCGACCGCCTCCGACAAATGGGACAGAAATGGATGAAGGTATTTGAAGACGACGAGCCGTTGTAGCCACTCAGAGCCGGCAGCTTTCAGCAATCGGCGGTCGGCTTCAAAACCAATCAGATCATGACGCCACTTTCGAACGCCGCAATCGCCGTGAGAATTCCGTCCCATGTGTATGTTGTTGCCTCGGCGTTGACTGGGAAGCCCGCGTCGGTAGCCGCTGCCGAGGTCACCGGGCTGATGCTGGCAATCTTGACCGGATCGCCAAGTTGAGACCGTGCGTTGGGCGTTAATAGGCTGGCGAGACTTCTTGCAATCGAAGGGCTGCTCAATCCAATCCAGTCGATCTCACCGGCTTCAATGGCCGAGATTTCAGACTCGGCCAAGTTTTCGACATCGACGTTTTGATAGACGACGACTTGTTCGACGTCCGCACCAGCCGCTGTGAGTTGCGTGGGTAGCACATCGCGGCCACGGCTCGCTCGAGCCCACAGCACTCGTTGGCCCGCGACATCCGGTGCCAATGCTTCCGCCAACGCCTCGGCGCGAAACGAATCGGGAACCAAATCAGATCGCAGGTGATAACGTTGCAATTCCGCGGCGGTCGACGT
>CAUZVF010000362.1:0-6105 GCA_963582955.1 Planctomycetota bacterium | reverse complement strand
CCGCTTGGGAAGAAGCCGGCGATTTGATTCAACCGCTTCGCGACGGCCAGATCACGCGCGATCACATTCATGCCGAATTGGGAGAATTGGTCGTGGGAACAAAACTTGGGAGATCCAGCCCCAGGCAGACAACATTCTTCAAATCCGTCGGCCTTGCCGTTCAAGATGCCGCAGCCGCCCAGCTCGCGATTTCGAACGCGACGGACGCAGGTTTCGGCCAAACGGTCGACTGGTGAGGCACTCCCGTATTTTCGGTCATTTCAAGCTGATGTTCAGTCCGTATTCTTCCTTGATCCGCAACAGGGCCTCGGCGTTGCCGCGAGCATCGTCGACGGGATGATGTGTGTGCTTGGTTTTTCTGAGATGCTTAAAGTTCTTGAAGGTGTCCTTGACGACGCCCTTGTAAAGCGATCCGAGATTCGTGGAACTAAAACCGAATGGGTTGCCATCGGTGAAGTGGTGGAAGTACCAATTGATGAATTGCCAATCGAAACCGTTGTTATCGGCAATAAAGAACGACCGGCCGTTGCTCTCGGCTGCAATCCAATCGGCAAAAGATTCCATGACGATTTTGGGATCATCAAACGCCGTCGTCTCTTCACGAGAAAATCCCGATACTTGCAACGCGTCCGGAATCCACTTGTCCGAGATCGGTTTCAATTGTCCGTAAAACGTCTTTTGCAGTGACGGCTCGACAACGATCGCTCCGAAACAGACCATCGAGTAGTCACCGGGAATCGGTCCGTCGGCTTCGATGTCAACCATGATGTAGCTCATCGCGAATTTGTTCTCCGTTGTAGGATTCCGAGAGCCGGAATCGATCAAGAAACTGCGAATATTATTGCAATAGCTTCCGTTCGCGTGAGTATCATGATTGCTATGGAAGTTGCGTGACTCGTGTGGTTCAATCTGGGAAGTGAATGGAATGATCCTGAATAACCCAGCGGTCTGTCAAACATGTTGCTTCGCCGTCGATTTCGTCATTTGACACTTCTCGGTGTATTTCTCACGGCGAGCTTACTTGCCGCCGATTTCGTACGTGCCGAATCACCAGAAATTCGTCGAAGCTCCGCGGCGATCGAGCGGATTCTTGGTCAAACATCGGCAATCGATTTTCGCAACACTCGGCTTGAACATGCAATGCGAGCGCTCAGCAAACGACATCGTGTCGTGATCGCTTTTGATGAAGCCGCTTTGAACGAAGAAGGCATCTCTGTCGCCGAACCGGTCACGCTGAAAGTCAGCGGCATTCAGTTTCGATCCGTTCTGGCACTCATCCTGCAACAGTTCGAAATCGGCTTTATGCTATCGGACGGACGGATTCTCATTACATCACAAGTTGTCATTGAAGAGTCCCTCGAAAACCGGCTGTATCACATCAGCGACCTAACTAAGGCACGGATCCCTTGCGCGAGTCTCGTAAGCGCGATCTTGAACCTCACTCAAGATGCGTGGGAAGAAATCGACGGTGCCGGTGGAATCATCAAACTTGGACGTGAGAAATTGTTGATTCGTCAAACTCAGCCCGGACACCGGAACGTCAAACAGCTGATCGACAAGATCAGATCGGCGTCACATCTTGGACACGCCGAAAAATCCTCGGTTGCAGAGCGAAGAATTCGCCAGGAATTATCAAAAACGACCGAGATACGCCTGGCTCGAGCGTCTATTCGACAAGCATGCAAGCATTTCGCACGCAAGCACAACATCCCGATTCTGATAGACTCGGAAGCATTGCGCGAAGAAGGAATCACCGGTAACGAGAGGGTCGATTCGCGCCTGTCCGGAATCTCCCTGAAGTCGGCGCTGAATCTGATCCTGACGCCTTTCGGCTTGGAAGCAATCATCCAAAATGAAGTGCTATGGATCACGTCGGCGATGGTTGCCGAAGAGACATTGGAAATTCGCTACTATCACCTAAACCGCATTCGAAGAGCGTACCGTATTCGCCGAAATTCAGACGTAGTCGGAAGTCGTCACGACTCGATATTTGAAATCGTCCATCAGGCAACCAGTGGCCCGTGGGAGGAAATCGATGGTGATGGTGGAGTACTTACGGCCGTCGGCGGACTAATGTTGTGTTCGCAATCGCAGAGAGTCCATGCGGAAATCGAGGACTTGCTCCAGCAGTTGTCGCGGGTCAAAGGGCTGAAAACGCCGCAACCGCCAGTTCCCCGCCATGAACGCATCTATCGGGAATTGCGGAATCGAACTGAATGCAGTTTCGCGGACACGCCGCTTTTCAAAGTTCGTGACTTCTTCGCAGCCCGGCACGGGATTCCAATTCGGTTGGACGAAGACGCGATGATTGACGTAGGAATCAGGGAATCAACTCCGATCACGGCAGAGCTTTCCGATGTGACGCTGTTTTCGGCACTGCAGCTCGTGTTGCGATCACGGGGGCTCACCCCGATCGTACACAATGAGGTCTTGCTAATTACGAGCGAAGACGCTGCAAAAAAGATTCATGAAACTCGTGTTTATGATTTAAGCAAACTGCCGGAGATGAGAAGTTTCCAAGAAGACGAACTCGCCATAATGCTCCTTAGCATGACCAGCGGACCCTGGGAAGAAGTCGACGGCGAGGGAGGCCTGATGAGATCGCTACCTGGCTGCATTATCATTCGCCAAAGCCAAGCCGTGCACCACGAGATTGAAAACGTCCTGCGAAGACTCGCCCGACGAACCATCGGTCGCCGACACTCACTGACCGCGACGACTGCGATTGAGAACGCGAATGCCAAAGTTCTGAAGGCGTTGCGAAAACGCGTTTCGGTGCGGTTGCTGCGAGCTCCGTTGAATTACGCCCTCGAAACTTTGCAACGCGAATACGGAATGCGGTATTTGCTGGATGTCGACGCGTTGAAGGAGGAAGGCATCAGCGTAAACTCTCGAGTGACGGCAAACCGGTCGAACATCAAACTCGAAACCATTCTGAATCAGATGCTTGAGCCATTGAAGCTGCGCTGGGTGGTCCGCGATGAAGTAGTACTCGTCACGACCAAACTGGCTGCCGAAGAACTGTTTGAGGTACAGATTTTCGGCGTTCCACTGCTCACCACGTTCGAGCAGGAGCAGCAGTTTCTTGACGAATTGCTCGAACGTCTCGAACCTCATTCGACCTGGGAAGAACTGGACGGAGACGGCGGCCGGATGACGATTCTCGGCGGCAACTTGTTCGTTCGGCAGCGGCAACATGTCTTTCCGTTGGTTGCCAAAGAGTTAGATCGCTTGCGGTAGTTTGTTTAACGCCCAGCCTGGCACCGACGGCACGTTGGTACGCCGGCTGGTTTGGGATGCTGCTCGAGCCGGCGCCTTCGGCTGGGCGTTAAACGATTTGATCAATTTCGCAAATCGATTTGCAAAGCTTCTCAGCCGCGCAGGCCGACTGCTTGCATCAGTTTGTCGGTCTCGCGATACGCCTCTTCAACCCACTCGGCGATCTTATCGGGTTCGGGCGAGTATTCGAGTTCCAGCGAGATGGCTCCGTCGATGTCCAAGTCTTTGATCTCTTGCAAGTACGGCTGAAACTCGACAACGCCGCGTCCGGGAGGCAGGTCGCCGTGGACTTTGCCGTCGCAGTCGGAAATGTGGACGTGGATCGCTTTGTCTTTCAGCTTGCGCAGTTCTTTCGGCTGAACGCCTGCCAACAACAAGTGAGAAACATCAATGTTGGCTCGCAGAGCTGGGTGATCGACATCGTCGATGAAACGTGCCATGCTGTCGACGTCGTTTAGCAGCGACAGTGGGAACGGTTCTAATTCCAATGCAATTTGCACGCCGAGATTGTCGGCATAATCAGACAGGCATCGGCAATTCTCGACCGCCGTCTTCCATTGTTCTTCCGGCGGGATGACTTCCCGATTCCAGATGTATTCTCCCAACACCAGCAACAGGTTGCTCGCTTCGTATTCATAAACAAGATCCAGGTATTGTTGGCAACGATCAATGTGGAATCGCTGCACGCTGGGATTAAAGTCGATCAATCCCGCGGCGACGCAACAGATCGACACGATCGGCAATTCCGCCTTGTCGCATTCGTCCTTGATCAAACGGCGTTCTTGGATGTCGATGTCCAAGGGATCGGTGAAGATGTCGATCGTGTCGAATCCAAGCTGTTTCGTCTGCTGGATGCCCCAGGCCGTGTCACGGCCCGCTTGGGCCCACGCCGAGTTGATCAATCCGAGTTGCATTGATGTGTCTCCAAGTGTTTCAAACCGCCGGTGGCTGTTACAGTAACTGCAAGCGATCAGCTTTCAGCCAGAAAAGATATTGGTTTCAAGAATCTAACAAATTCGGTGGCATGAAACAGCATTCACGTCCGTGCTTAATAAATTCAACCGAGACCGTTTCGAATGGAACTTAATCTCAGCGGACATGTCGCCGTCGTGACGGGCGGAGCAAGCGGCATCGGCCGGGCAACGGCCGAGGCATTCGCGGCGGAAGGATCGAACATCGCGATCTGGGACATCAACGAGGACGCCGCATCCGTAGCCGCCGAGATCGCCGAACGGGACGGAACACAATCGATTGCGATTTCCGTGGACGTTACCGATGAGTCAGCCGTTCGCGACGCTGTTGAACAAACTGTTGACAAGATCGGTGCCATCAATCACCTGTTCCACAGTGCCGCGATTGGCTCAGGAAAGTTTGGCTTCCCGTTCACGAATCTGGAACCGCGAGATTGGCCAAAAGTGTTGGATGTCAACATTCTGGGCATGGTCAATGTGGCGCATGCCGTCGCACCGGGAATGGTCGAGCGGAAAGCCGGAACAATGTTGTTTATCGCCTCGGTCGCGGGGCAGATCGGTTCGCCGACCGATCCGCCGTATAGCGCGGCGAAGGCGGCCAACATCAATTTCGCTCAGTGCATCGCGAAGGATCTGGCCCAGCACGGAATTCGTGTGAACACTGTCTGTCCCGGAATGGTTAAAACGCCATTGAACGAATCCGTTTGGAAGGCGTGGCACGATCAACAGCCGGACGATCAGCGAATCAGTTACGAAGAATGGGCGGATGATAAAATCCGTAATGTGATTCCGCTGCGGCGATGGCAGAGTCCTGAAGACATCGCAAACATGGCCGTCTTTTTAGCATCCGACAAAGCAGCGAACATTACCGGCCAAACGATCAACATTGACGGCGGGTTCGTCATGCACTGGTAACCGTCTGAAGTAGGTCCCGCGAGCCGAGCGGGACCCCAAAATCGGTTCATGGTGGCTTGAAAGTCTCGCTCAGCTCACGAGACCTACTTTCGCACGACTCAGAGCTGCCGCCTATTCCGCTTCGCTGTATCGATGCGTCGGAACGGGACGGCCGGGGCGGAAGCTTTGCGTTTGGCGGAATTCTGCAGTGGCTTCGATCGACTCGCAGGCTGATTGCACGACGTCGAGAACGAGTTGTTCGAGCAACTCGGGATCGCAGGCGACTCGCGCGTTGACAATCACGTCGGCGCATTTCACGTCGCAATTGGACGGCAGCGACAATTCCGGTTCGTTTTCGCTGCTGATCAGGTTGGCGACGCCGAAGAAGCCTTCCCATAAACCGATCGTTTTCAAATGGGCAGTCTCGGCAGACAATTCTGCCAGCCGGTCACGCATGCGGTTGACGATGTCGAGCAAGAATTGATCGAGCGAAAACGTGTTGTTGCTGGTAACTCGCAGGCTGCTGTTCAGCCAGCCGAGTTCCGCTTCGCCTTCGGCATACGTGTCATAGTCGATGTCCAACACGCGGCGGCCGAAGTCGCCTTCTTGCTCCAGCAGTCCGGTCAGTGCTTCAAATCCGTCGCCCGTCTTCGCCGAAATGCACAGCAATGGGATTCCGGGATAGTACTCTTGCACAAGCGATTGCAGCTCGGCGACCTGATCGGCGGAGAGTTCATCGACGCGATTGATCAAGATCACGTCGGCTTCCTCGAGTTGCTTCCGCAAGATGTAGGCCGCTTTCGGAGAAAAGCCCGACCGCTTTTCGTTACGTAGAATCCGTCGGCCGTGGCTGGGTTTCAAGATGACCGAGTAGGGAGCGATCTTGAACTCGGCATCAAACAAGCGTTTGATGGGTTGGATTACCGTCGCTACCAGATCAGTACAACTTCCCACCGGTTCC